>NZ_JAIXMK010000050.1:0-11150 GCF_020328095.1 Streptomyces sichuanensis | reverse complement strand
CGGCAGCACGAGCCGCCCGGCGGGCGCCGGCAGGTCGAGGGCGAACGGGCCGCCCGCGCGCAGGGCGGCCGCCGCGGCGAGGGGCCCGAGGTGCCCGAGGCAGCGGGCGAGGGCGTCGCCGTCGGGCGCGGTCAGGGCGCGGGTGAGCCAGGTGCCCACCGAGGGGTAGCCGAGCGTGTCGCGCACCGCGCGCGGGTGCTGCGCCTCGGCGCGCTCCAGCAGGCGCCAGTGCGCCTCGAAGCGCTCCCGGACATCGGCCGGTACGGCGTCGGGCCGCCGCTCCAGCCGGGTCAGCAGGGACTTGAGCAACACCAGCCGCCGGCTGTGCGCACCGTCGAGCAACAGGGCGACGTCACCGGGCGCGGACCGCGTGCACGCGAGCCGGCCCAGCGCCCCCGCGTCCGGCCTCCCGGGCTCGCTGACGCCCGCGGCAACCGGTCCACCGCTCCGGGGCAGCGCCCCGGGGGCCTCCCCCGGGCGGGGCGCCACCGGCACGACACCGAGGGGGGTCGCGCCCGCCGGCGGACCGGCTCCGTCCTCCCCCGGCCGGGGTGAGCGTTCGCCGGCCGGGTGGGCGTGGGTGTCGTCGGGGGTCACGGACCGGCGTCCGTGCTGTCGGAGTACCACGTCTCCCCGAACTCCGCCGGGAAGGACAGGGCGCGCTCCACCGCGGCCGCGAGGGCCGGGTCGGGGGCGGTGCGCAGGGCCCGCAGGCCCAGGCCCGTCAGGTCGGGCAGCGACGGCACCCCCGCCGACCCGTCCCGTTCGGCCGTCGCGGCATTCCTGTGCTCAGGCACCGGCACCTCTCGCTCCTTCCTGCCGCTTCCCGCCGGGGGCGGACCCCCGCGGCTGCACGGTTCTTCCCAACGCCCGTCGTACGGAAACACGTTCGGATCAGGTCCGGACACCGGAGCTCATCCGTCGGCGAGCCGGGCCACGCTCGCCCGGGTCGCCGCGACCTCGGCCCAGGGCACCGCGGCCAGCCGGGCGGTGAGGTGGCGCCACTCGCGCTGCGCGTCGCGGTAGGCGGCCAGGGCGGCCCTGGGCAGCCCCATGCGTTCCATGGCCTCCCCGTAGCGGTGCAGGGCGCGCGCGGCGGTCACCGAGCCGGGGCCGTCGGGCGCGGGCAGGCGGGCGGCCTCCTTCGCCGCGGCGTCGAAGGCCGCGGCGGCGTCCGCCACCGGCAGCCCGCCGGGCTGTTCGCTCAGCGCCATGCGCGCCACGCCCAGTTCCAGCCACGCCTCGGCGCGCAGGGCGCCGTCCGGGGACCGGCGGGCCGCCTGTTCCAGGAGGTGGCAGCTCTCGTAGAGGTCGGGCGGGAAGCCCTGCCGGCCGAACCGCAGGACCAGGGCCCGCCCGAGCATCAGCTGGATCCGCGGGCGCAGCGGTGACCGGCCCGGGCTCACCGCGAACGCCTCGCGCAGCACGGCCTCGGCCCGGCCGACGGCGTCGGGCCGCGCCCCGGCGTCGTCGGGCGTCCCGGCGTCGGGCGTCCCGGCGCCCCCGAGCAGGGACTCGCCCCACTCCAGGAGGAGTTCGCACCGGCGGACGCTGTCGCGCCCGGCCAGGGAGACCGCCGCCGCGTAGGCGTCGTCGGCCTCCGGCCTGCGGCCCGCGGCCGTGTGGGCGCGGGCCTCCTCGGTGCGGCAGCCCAGGCGCTGCAGGTCGTCGGCGGCCAGGTCGCGGGCCCGGCCGAGGACGGTGAGGGCCTCGGCGGCCGGGGCGCCGGCCAGCCGCAGGGCGCGGGCGAGGTCGAGGAGGGCCGCGCAGCGCTGGATGTCGGGTGCGTCGGCCGCCTCCAGCAGGCTGCAGGCGGTGCGCAGTTCGACGACCGCCTCGTCGGCCGCGGGCGCGGGCTCCGTACGGGCCAGGGCGAGCATCACCCGGCCCAGGCGGAGGTGGCGTGCGGGCGTGCCGGCGGGCAGGGCGCGCAGGATGCGGGCGGCGGCGTGCAGCCGGCCCGGGTCGCCGTCGGCCAGCCAGCGGTCGTGGTGGGCGGCGGCCAGTTCCAGGGCCGCCTCGGTGTGCCGGTCGCTGCCGGGCTCGGTGTGGTCGTGGGCCTCGGTGAGCAGGGTGACGGCCTCCGTCAGCACCGCCTCGCGGCGGCCGGGGTCGTGGCGCACGGAGTCGGTGCCCGCCAGGGCGCGCAGCACTCCGCCGAGGACGAGCCGGGCCCGTATCCCCTCGGTGGCGCCGCCCGGCTCCAGGGGCGCGGTGGCGGCCGGTGCGGCGTGGGCGCGGGCCTCGTGGAGCAAGGTGGGGTCGGCCTGCACGCGCCACAGGCGCAGCAGCCGCTCCGCCTCGCCGAGGGGGCCGCTCTCAACGGGGACGGGCTGGTACCAGCGCACCACGCGGGCGGGCACCTCGGCGAACAGTTCCGGCTCGGCCGGCCCGGAGATGTGCGGGCGGACGCCCGCGTCCGGTTCGGCGGGGGGCGTGGCGGCGGTGTCCTGCAGGGGGCGGCCGGAGAGCTGTGCGGCGGCGAGGGCGGAGAAGTTGCGCGAGCTCTTGTCGAAGGTCCGCTCGACGTACTCGGAGCAGTGTTTGAGCACGAGGGCCGCGGCGCTCTGGCCGAGCGACTGCAGCAGCAGCTCCCTTACCCCGTCGGCGAATTCGTACCCGTGCTCCTCCGCCGGCCCCGTCCCGGTGCCCGGCAGCCGCCACAGCAGGCCGCTCAGCAGCACCTCGGCCAGCTCCATGGGGCCGGTGTCGGGCAGCATGGCGCGCTGCACGACCTGCATGACCGGCAGCGTCAGCGGCACGGCCGCCAGGTGCACGGCGAGCCGCAGCGCGCCCGGCGAGGCCGCCGCGCGGAAGGCGGTGAGCAGCTCGCCGGCGCTGCGGGCGGCCCGCTCGCCGGGGCCCGGCACGTCCCGGGCGGGGTGGCCGGGCAGCACCAGGCCCGCGGCGCCGCGCACGGTGGTGCGGCCGGGGCCGGACAGCAGCCGGGCCCACGTGCCGAGGGCGTCCCGGGTGGGCAGCAGGACGGGTACGGGCAGGGCGCCGGGGCCGGGCGGGGGCCCGTAGCCCTCGGGGGTGAAGCGCAGCCTGCCGCCACTGGCCGGGTCGCGGGTGAGCAGGCCGGCCTCGGCGGGCAGCGCGGTGCGCGGCCACAGGCGCGGCGGCAGGGGCTGGACGACCGCCAGCGGCGAGGTCCGTGCCCAGTGGTGGAGCAGGCGCTGGGCGCGGCCTTCCTGCCACAGGGGTCCCACGCAGTCGCTGACGACGAGGGTGAGCCGGCGCCCGGTGGGATCGCGGAACTGGCCGGCAGGGCGCGGCCGCTGGTGGCGGCGCGCCCGCTCCGGCGTGCCGGGCCCGGCCGTGGTGCCGACCAGGGGCGTGCCGTCGGCGGCCCGGTGCAGGTAGCGCACCTGGACGTCGTGGAAGACACCGATCTGGGCGCAGGTCTGGCGTAATTCCTCCAGCATCCGCTCCCACACGGCCATCGAGGGGGCGGCGTCCATCAGCAGCTGGACGGAGGCCGCGCGCCGCCCGTCCGCGCGGTGCACGGGCTGCACGACGTCCGTGCGGGCGGCCTCGTCGGCGGTGGCGTCCTCGTCGAGGGAGCCGGGTACGGGCGCGGTGAGCGGGCGGTAGCCCCGCAGGGGCCGCAGGGCGCGCTGGAGGCCGAGCAGGCCGGGGAGGGACGACGCCATGGGGACGCGGACCGGGAAGGCGTCCACCGGTGCGGGTGCCGTGCGGCCGCCGCGGGGGACGAAGACGGACACCGGGCCGGAGCGCTCCGCGCGTCGCACGGCCCTCCCCTCCCTCGTCCGGGTGCCCGGTGCGTCACCGGGGACGGCACGCTCCGGCGGCCCGTGGCGCTCCGGCCGCCGGGTGCTCCCGGGGCCGGCCGGGGGTCCGGCGGGCCCGGGGTGCCCGGCCGCCGGGCCGTCCCCGGGCGGCGCCGGGGCGCCCCGGCCGGCCCACTGGGCCAGCCACACCGCGTCGGCCAGCTCCTCCGCCGACAGGTCCCAGTCGGCGGCCCGGAGCCGGGCGACCAGCTGCCCCAGCCGCAGGTCGTCGGGCGCCGTCATCTCTCATCACCTCGGCCGGTCCAGGGGCTGCATGAGCATGTCCGCCAGCCGCTCCCGCGTGACGCGCTCGGTGCGGGGCGCGTGCTGGGTGAGGAACAGGGCGTTGAGCAGCTGGTCGGCGGCGATGACCTCGCCGGGCTCCCGGTCGAGGAAGCGCTGGATGAGCTCGTCGCCGTCGGTCACCGCGTCGTCCCCCAGATGGGCTCTGACCATCGCGGTCAGCTGCTCCTCGCCCGGCGGCTCCAGGTCGAGCTGGATGCAGCGGCGCAGCAGGGCGGCGGGGAAGTCCCGTTCGCCGTTGGAGGTGAGCACGATCAGCGGGAAGGTGGTGCAGCGCACCCGGCCGCCGCGGATGGCGGCCCGGCCGCCGTCGTCGGTGAGCACGCCGACCTCGGGTTCGATGTCGGCGATCCGCTCCAGCTCCGGGAGGCGGAACTCCCCCTCCTCCAGGGCGTTGAGGAGGTCGTTGGGCAGGTCGAGGTCGCCCTTGTCCAGCTCGTCGACGAGCAACACCCTCGGCTGCGGGCCGGGCAGCAGGGCCGTGCCGAGCGGCCCGAGCCGGATGTACGAGCCGATGGAGCGGCGCGGACCACCGCCGGCGCCGGCGCCGGCCCGCTCCAGCTGGACGTCCTGCAGCCGGGCGATGGCGTCGTAGTGGTAGAGGCCGTCGCGGAGGGTGGAGCGGCTGACGATGGACCACCGCAGCACCCGGCCGAGGCCCAGTTCGTGGGCGACGGCGTGGGCGAGCGTGGACTTGCCGGTGCCGGGGTTCCCCGTGACCAGCAGCGGACGGCGCAGGTAGAGGGCGGCGTTGACCGCCTCCACCTCCTCGGGGCGGGGGTGGTGGTTCTCCACCAGCCGGCGCAGCACGCCCAGCCTGCGGGCGGCGCTGGGGTCGGTGTCCGCCCCGGTGTCGGGGCCCGAGGACGCGAAGTCCCGCCAGGGCGGGGGCGGCGGCAGCCGGCGTATCCCGTCGTGCGGCAGGCCGGCTCCCCGATAGATGCGCCAATCGTTCACACTGGGCTCCTCGTAGCTGGTGATGCCCCTGGGGCCTGCTGTGCCCGGGGTTCCCGCGTCGCCGCCGCAGCCACTGCCGGTCCCCCGGCTCGAAGGTACTCGCCCGGCCGGTGCCCTGCCGACCCCTGCCGCACGCCCCGGGAACGGACTTGACGTGTCGTCACGGCGGGCCGCCGGGCCGCACGCCGGGGGCGTACAACGGCGTGTCGGGCAAGGGTGGTTGGTCGGGGGAGTCGTAGAGCAGGGCAATCGAGCGTGCCCACAGCGCGTCGGGGTCGGGGGCCTCCGGGTCGGCGCAGCGGGTACGGAGGTTGCGTATGCGGCGGTGGAGGCCCTCGGCGGTCTTCGCTTCGAACACGAGTCGGGACGCCTCGCGGTGGAATTCGGCGCAATCCGTATGGCCGGTGGCGCATCTGCGCCAGATCACCACGGCGTGCCCGGCGGCGAGCGCCGCGTCCATGGCCGTTGCGCCCGCACCGGCCGCCACCTCGCCGCAGTACACCGGCACGGCCGTGTCGGCCGTGTCGGACAACCGTCCGTACGCCGCGTGACCGCCCTCCCGGCCCGGCCCGTCGTGCCCCTTCACCGGTGCCTCGCGCCGCAGCGGTACGGCGGTCAGCGGACCCCGGTTCGTACCGCCCCAGCGCCGGCGCCACTCGGGGATCGCCGGGCGGTCGCGGCGGCGCCGGTCGCGCACGAAGACCGCCCGGCGCTGCCCCAGCGGCATCGTGTGCGGGTCGAAGCCGTCGGCCGGTGCGTCCGGCGGCACCAGCTGCCAGGCGTCCAGCGGCTCGTCGAACAACTCGCGGGGCACCACCACGTGCAGGGCGGCCAGGTGCTCTCCCGCGTCCCCCTGCTGCAACGCCTCGGCGACCGGCTCGCGCAGCGCCTCGCGCAGCCGGGCCCGCGGCACGCCCTCCTCGTCGCCGTCCACCGGGTTGACCACGCCGTTCTCCAGCAGCAGCTTGACGCGCCAGGGGTAGCGGTCCCCGTACGGGGCGCGGTCGATCTCCACGAGCACGTCGCCCCAGGGGCGGGCGAGCGTCCCGGGGCCGCCCGGCTCGACGTCGCGGCGCTCGGGCTTGCGCAGCTCCACCGTGCCCGCCGGGGCGGGGGCGGGTGGCTCGGCCCCGTCCTGCGCGCCGCCGTGCAGGATCTCGTGGATGTCCTCGCGTATCACGTCGGGCAGCGGCTCGGCCTGGCCGCCCAGCCAGGTGCTCAGCTCCCGCAACGGCTCCAGGTCCCGGGCGTCGCCCAGCCGGCTGACCGCCGCCGCCACCCGGGCCGCGTAGAGCAGCACCGCCTCCAGCTCCAGGTCCCGGCCGGGCTCCGCGGCGGCCGGGCCCCCGTCGCGCAGGTCGTACAACAGGCCCACCCCCTCCCGCCAGGTGCGCGGATCGTGCACCACACCCGGCTGGTACGGGCCCTGCACGACACGCCGCTTGGCCGCGTCGACCAGCAGCATCACCTCGCCGGGCGTCGTCGGCGGGGACAGCTCGGCGAGCCGCGCGAAGAGGTGGGTGCGCAGGACGGGCGTGAAGCCGGCCGCCGCGGCGGGACGCAGCGCCTGCTGCAGCCCCGTCCAGCTGCCGCCGGTGCCCACGGTGCGGTAGCGGCGCAGGTGGTGGCGGTCGTGGGCGCGGACGAGGGAGTGCAGCCGGTCGCGGCCGGGGCGGGCGCAGGCGAGGCGGCGCAGCGCGGTGATCGGCACGGCCAGGCCCGCGGTGTCCTTGCCGCGCCCCTTGCTGACGCCGATGACCGCGCCCCGGCCCGTGTCCACGACGGGCCCGCCGGAGCAGCCGGCGACCGGGATCTCGCCGCGCAGGAGCATCGCCGAACCGTCCCTGCCGTCACCGCCGTTGGCGACGCCGAGGCCGAAGCGCAGGGCGAGCTCGCCGGTCTCCAGCGACCAGCCGTGCAGGCTCACGGGGGCGGGCACCACCGCCGAACGGTCGCTGAGCCACAGGCACTCGGCGTCCTCGGCCCCCGCCACCTCCAGCAGCGCCAGGTCCGGCAGGCCCCAGTGGCGGGGCGGGGCGGCGGGGTCCGGCGGCATCGGCAGGGCGATCGCGACCCGGCCCGGCAGGGTGCGGCCGTCGGCGTCGGTGACGTCGACGGCCGTCCGCCCGCCGAGCACCGCGGCCCCGCCGTTGCCCACGACGTGGGCGCAGGTCAGGGCGAGGCCGGGGGCGACGAAGAAGCCGCTGCCCCAGAACAGGGCGCCGGTGGGGTCGTCCGCGCCGCCGGGCGCGGAGATGCGGACGACCGCGCGGCGCACGGTGCCGTCGAGGGCGCTCAAGGGGCGCCGCCGGGGGTGCCGCCGTTGCCGGGGGCGCCGCCGTCGCCGGAGGCCCCGCCGTTGCCGGGAGCGCCCCCGCCGCCGTTCTCGGTCCAGGTGAGCGAGACCGTCACCGACGCCTTGCCGCTGCCGTCGGCCAGCAGGCTGACGACGCGCCCCGCCTGCGCGGACAGCTCGATGCCGAACTGCACCGTCACTTCGTGCGGCTTCGCCGCCGCCAGTCCCATGCGGAGCGAGCCCGCGACGCCGCGGACGACGTCGGAGAGGCCGCCCGCGAGGTCCGCCACGCGCCGCGCCGCGCTCGAATCCTCGTACGCGCCCCAGGGCTCCCCCGCCGCGAGCTCCTGCGCCTGTGTGACCCGGGCCCAGACGACCGTGCCGTCGTCGAGCCGGACCTGCGTGATGCCGTCAGCCACGCGCCACCCCCGTTACGCAGATGATGCAGCAGGCTAGTCCTCTGATCGGACCGGCGCGAGAGGCCGTGGCCAAGGCCGCCTATCCTGGGCAGGACCGACCGTCCACCCCTGCACCGTCCCCGGAGACCACCTTGTACTTCACCGACCGCGGCATCGAGGAGCTGGAGAACCGGCGCGGCGAGGAAGAGGTCACCCTCGGCTGGGTCGCCGAACAGCTGCGCACCTTCGTCGACCTCAACCCGGACTTCGAGGTCCCGGTCGAGCGCCTCGCGACGTGGCTCGCACGGCTGGACGACGAGGACGACGAGTGACGACGCCGGACGCGTAGGGACGGGCCGAGCTCAGCGCCCCCGCCCCCGCCCCCGCACCACGACGGCGCGGGGGCGGAACCGAGACGTGCGGGCCCGCCCGCACCGCGCTCAGCGACGGCCCCAGGCGCGCCACGTGTCGTAGGCGATCGTCAGCGCACCGTCCGTCAGCAGGATCGCCCCGGCCGCGGCCCAGCCGCGCCTCGCGCCGTGTCTCCGGCGCGCGTAGACCAGGAGCGACACCCCCGCCGCGACCTCCGCGGCGCCCAGCGCCCGTGCCTTCGGACCCCGGATCCACTCCCCCAGGGCGCCCTGTTCCGAGGCGTCGAGGCCGGTCCGGACCGCCTCGCGCCAGCCCGGCCACTCCACCGGCTCCGCGGCCGGCGCCGCCGCGGCCGCCGTGTGCAGGGTGCGGGCGTCCGCGCCGGGGGCCACGCCCGGCGGAAGGTGCAGGCCCGCGCGGGCCAGGACCGCGACGAGACCGAGCACCCGGGCCCGGGCGTCCGCGTCGGAATCCGGGCGCGTCAGCCGGTCGAACGCCTCCGCGTCCAGGACCGGGTCCAGGCCCAGCCGTACCCGCAGGGCCGTCAGCGCGCTCTCCTCGCCCAGCGGGGCGCCGTCCGCGAGCCACGTGAAGCCGACCGTGCGGCGGAAGCCCGACGCGACCACGAAGCCCGCGCCCTCCGCGTCCCACCACAGCCCGACCGCCGGCCACGACTCGGCGACCGTCAGCGCGTGCGCCCACTCCGCCGTGAGCGCGGCGAGGTTCGCGCCCTCCTCCCGGGCGACGTCCTCCCCCGGCACCAGCACGCTCCACCCCTCGCCCGCCGGGGCGAGGAGCAGCGGCTCGCGCAGGAGCTGCGCGGGCGGTCGGACGCGGTCGGGTTCGGCCCGGCAGAGCAGCAGTGCTCCCGCCGCCCGGCTGTGATCAGTTGCGGACATGCGTCCACGCTATGCCACTGGGCGGTGCTTGACTTCCCCGAGCCGCGATATATCGTGTTCAGCATGGAGACGCGATATGTTGCGTCGCAGTCGGAGCCGTCGAGGTCGCACCCGTCGAGGAGGCCGGACATGCCGGGCCAGTCCGAGTGGTCAATCGCCGCACCCCAGAAGCTCACGTTCGAAGAGCCGGTCACGGCCCTGAAGGTGGGCGTCGCGGGCGGCACCGTCAACGTCGTCGGCACGGGCAGCGGCCCCGCCCGGCTGGAGCTGTCCGACATCGACGGGCCGCCGCTGGCCGTCTCCCTCGACGGCGGCGCCCTCACCGTCGGCTACGAGGACCTCCCCAAGAACATCCTCAAGTGGCTCGACCGCTTGACGTGGAAGCGGCGCGTCACCGTCACGCTCACCGTCCCGGCGGCCACGCGCGTCGAGATCGCCGTCGTCGGCGCCGACGCCGTCGTCTCCGGCATCTCCGGCCCCACCGAGCTGAAGGGGGTCTCCGGCGACACGACCCTCGTCGGCGTCACCGGCGACGTCCGCGCCGACACCGTCTCCGGGCGCTTCGAGGCCCAGGCCCTCACCGGCGACCTGCGCTTCCACTCCATCTCCGGCGACCTCACCCTCGTCGAGAGCGGCGGCGGATCCGTCCACGCCGACTCCGTCAGCGGCGACATGCTCGTCGACCTCGCCGCCGGGGCCGCCGTCTCCAGCCCCTCCCTGACCCTCAGCAGCGTCTCCGGCGAGGTCGCCGTCCGGCTGCCCCACCCGCGCGACGCCCGGGTCGACGCCGAGGTCGACGCCAACACCACCACCGGGTCGGTCTCCTGCGCCTTCGAGGACCTGCGCGTCAGCGGGCAGTGGGGCGCCAAGCGCATCACCGGCAGGCTCGGCGCCGCCGGTTCGGACGGTTCGGACGGTTCGGACGGTTCGGACGGTTCGGACGGTTCGGACGGTTCGGGGGGCAAGGCCGGCGGGCGGCTCAAGGTCACCACCGTTTCCGGCGGCGTCGCCCTGCTGCGCCGCCCACCGGCCCAGGACACCGCCCCCGGCTCCGCTCCGCACGGAAAGGTCCTCTGATGCCCCCCGTCTTCGCCCACGGCCGGCTGCGCCTGTACCTGCTCAGGCTCCTCGACGAGGCCCCGCGCCACGGCTACGAGGTCATCCGCCTGCTGGAGGAGCGCTTCCAGGGGCTGTACGCGCCCTCCGCCGGCACCGTCTACCCCCGGCTGGCCAAACTGGAGGCCGAGGGGCTGGTCACGCACGCCACCGAGGGCGGGCGCAAGGTGTACTCCATCACCGATGCCGGGCGCGCCGAACTCGCCGACCGGCGGGGGGAGCTGGCCGAACTGGAGCTGGAGATCCGCGACTCCGTGGCCGCCCTCGCCGCCGACATCCGCGAGGACGTGCGGGGGGCGGCCGGGGATCTGCGGCGCGAGATGCGGGAGGCCGCGCAGGAGGCCCGGCGCACCGGCGCGGGTACGGGCGCGGCGGCCGGCGCGGCCGGTTCCTCCGGTGCCGGGGACTTCGGCGAGTACTTCGCCGGGGCCAAGGAGGAGCTGCGACGGGCCAGGGAGGAGTGGAAGGAACAGGCGCGCCGGGCGAAGGAGGAGAGCCGCCGGGCCCGGCAGGAGGCGCAGAGCGCGCGCCGGCAGGCCCGGCAGGCGCAGGAGCACGCGCGGGAGGAAGTGCTCCGCATCCAGGAGCGGGTGCGGGAGCAGGTGCGCGAGCACACGCGGCAGGGCGACTGGCCCACGGGGCTGGTGGAAGGTGTCAGCGCGCTGGCCAAGGAGCTGGGGGCGCTGGCGGGCGGCGCGGGCGGCGGGGACGCCACGGCGCCGTCGTCCAGGGACGCGGTGCGTGATCTGGACCGGATGCTCGACCGCTTCCGCGACGAGGTGCGGGACGTTGCGCGCGACCACGGCCTGACGTCGGATCAGCTGGTCGAGGTCAAGGGTCACTTGGTGGATGCCGCTGCTCGCATCCATGCCGTCGTGCGGGGTGAACGGCTGGGCTGAGGCCGTCCGCCGGGGGCGGGGTCGGGGCGGGGGGGGGGGGGGGGGGGGGGGGGGGGGGGGGCGGCCCCTTCTGGGGGCTGCATTATTTACGGCAACCGTCAGCTGTTCAGTGTGCT
>NZ_JAIXMK010000005.1:0-220266 GCF_020328095.1 Streptomyces sichuanensis | reverse complement strand
CCCACGGCGCCACCCCGGGAAACCGGTCGGATTCCGCGGCGGCCGGACGCGCTGGACGCGTGCCGTATCGCTTGTGCGCCCCGTTCGGGACTGTCCCGGACAACGCTCTCACCAGCCGGGACATCGGGAGCAACGGTCGGAGGCCGGCCCACCACATTGACGGTGTGTTCGAGGCTCGCCACTATCACGGCAGCACGAAGTACATAAGGCCCCGAATTCCCGAATAAGGCTGTCTCCCGCGTCATGTGAACGAGTCTGCATCGGGAGCGATGCCGGCCGGGGACTCCGAGTTGAGGAAGGCCGATGAAGCATCGTAGAACAAAGAAAATCGGCAGTGGCGCCTTGGCCGCTGCCTCCATGGCAGTGGTTTCCCTGTCTGCCGTGCCGGCCGCGGCCGCCACGCCCACCGGGACGAGCGACGCGGCCTCCGCGGCGGTCCCCATATCCTCTGCCGAGGTACGGGACTACACCTGGTTCAGCAAGAAGTCCGACCGTGATGCACACGCCGGTGTCGTCAAGCACGTGCAACGGCTCATCGACGCGGCATCGCCCGGAGCGACGCTCTCGCTCACCCTCTACTACTTCGACCGGCCGGAGATCGTCACCGCCCTCCGCGGCGCGGCGAAGCGGGGAGTGCACGTGCGCGTCGTGGTCGACGGCGCCATGGTGCATCCCACGAACCAGTACTACAAGGGTCTCAAGGCGATTCCGTCGGCCAAGGTCGTGGAATGTGATCCGCGGCGCTCGGGCAAGGAGCCGGTCCGCGGCTGCATGAGCAACCGCATCGAAGCAAAGCCGCTCAACGAACGACCGGTCATGCACAACAAGTTCATGACGATATCCCAGGTGAAACTACGGGGAGGAAAGACCGCGCGGAACGTGCTCTACGTCTCCTCCGCGAACCTCGATCACTACAGGGCGTACGAGAGTGCCCTCACCGTCAGTCACGCGGGCCTGTACCAGGGCTACCTCACGTACTTCAACGACCTCATGCGCTACGGGAAGGACCAAAAGGTCAACAACGACTACGGGAAAACCTTCCCGGCGGGCGCCCATCGCATTTACACGTTCCCCCGCAAGGAGTCCGGCGGTAAGCCGAGCAGTTCGAGCAACGATCCCATCGCCGACGTTCTGCGCAACACCACGTGCGCGCCCTCCGGGCGGACGCGCATCGACCTGGCCAACTTCAGGATCGCGCGGCGGGGTGTGGTGGACGCACTGGTGTCCGCCGCACGTACGCGGGGGTGCCAGGTCAGGATCGTCACCGGTGACGGTTCGATGCCCGGGGTGCCGATCCTGGACCGTGTCATACCCGTCCGTCACTGCGGCCATACACCGGCCGGCGGAATCCCGGTGCACGAGAAGTTCTTCATCGTCCGGCAGGGGTCGCAGACCACCCTGTACGTGGGCAGCCAGAACCTCACGAATCGGGGACTGCGCCAGAACGACGAGGCCATTCTCGCGTTACGGAACCACCCGGTGACCGCGGCGTACCAGAAGCGGTTCGACTACCTCCACGGCGAATGCAACCACTGGGAGCCCGGGCCGGACGCCGCGCCCGCCACTGACCCTGACGGCGCAGAAGAGGCCATCGAGCCCACGCAGTGACCGCCCGATACCGGGCTACGGCCGTGACCGGGGGGACGGCCGTAGCCCTTCGGGTGGTGCGTTGTTCGTCCGCTCGGCGGAGTGTGTTCGCATCAGCTCCGAAGCGGCCGTTCGAAGCACGGAATCTCGGCGTCTGCACAAGCGCCGAAGTTCGGGATCAGCCGTGGCGTGCCGGCACCGGCTTCCCGGCCGGGTTCACACCTTCACCACGATCTTGCCAGTGTGGGTGTTGGACTCCATCAGGCGGTGGGCGTCCACGATCCGCTCCAGGCCGTCGAAGGTCTCCGCGACGACGGGTGCCAGTGTGCCGCTCTCCAGGCCCGTGCCGATGAAGGCGGCGGCGCGGTGGCGGTAGGACTCGTCGCGGGTGAGGGCTCCGTTGGAGTAGGCGTGAACGGTGAGCGGCCAGTTCAGCGAGAGCTCGACGGGGCGCCGGTCCAGTGTGCCGTAGATGACCGACGTGCCGCCCCGCACGAGCGCGTCGCCGAGGGTCGCGAAGCCGGGGCCGCCCACCGCGTCGAAGCCGAGCCGGGCGCCCTGGCCGGCGGTGATCCGCCGGACCTCCTTCACCAGGTCCTCGGTATCGGTGTTGATCACGTGGGCCGCGCCGAGCTCCAGCAACTGCTGCCGCTTGGCCTCGCCGCGTGTGGTGGCGATCGGGATCGCGCCCACCCGCAGGGCCGTCTGGATCGCGGCCGTCCCGACGCCGCTGGACGCGCCCGTGATCACTACGTGGTCGCCGGGGGCCAGCCCGCCCGTCTCCACCATGCCGCCGTACGCCGTCGAATACGTCAGCCACACCGCCGCGGACGTCTCCGCGTCCACTCCGGCGGGCCTGCGCACGACCGACTCCTGGGGCAGGACGACCCGCTCGCCGTACACCCCGTGGACTCCGAAGTCGAAGTTGGCCGCGGCCATCACCGCGTCGCCGGGCGCGAAGGCGCTCACGCCCTCTCCCACCGCCTCGACCACGCCAGCCGCCTCGTAGCCGAGCCGGGAGCCGGGCAGCGTCGGCTGGTAGTAGTAGGTGCCCGAGCGGAAGAGGGCTTCGGCGCGGTTGAGGCCGATGGCCTCGACGCGGAAGAGCACCTCGCCGGGGCCGGGGCCGGCCAGTGCCACGTCCTCGACCTTGAGGACCTCGGGGCCGCCGAGCTCGTGGAAGAGAACGGCCTTGGTGACGGTGGCGCCGGTGACTGCGGTGTGTGCAGAGGAAGTTGTCATGGAGACGACCGTACGCACCCGACGGGAGACGATCCATGTCGCTGACGCTCCCCTTCATGTCCGATCGTCTTGATGATCTGCTGTACGGTGCCGCCATGGACGTACTGAGCGATGCGATCGCCGCCATGCGCACCGGACGCCCCCACTCCTCGCGCGCGGTCAAGCACGCGCCCTGGGGCGTGCGTTTCCCGGAGTCCGACGGCGCCGGGTTCCACGTGGTGCTGCAGGGGTCGGCCTGGCTGCTGCCGCCCGGGGACGCCGATCCCGTCCGGATGGGCCCCGGCGACGTCGTCTTCCTGGCCCACGGGTACGGCCACGGGCTCGCCGACCGGCCCGAAAGCCCCTTGGAGGACGCCGTCCTGAAGCCGGACGGCTCCTGGCCCACGCTCCGGCACCGCGGGCCCGTCCACGGCGACGACACCCTCATGCTGTGCGGCGCCTACCGGCTCGACAAGGCGCGGGCGCATCCACTGCTCACCGACCTGCCGCCCTTCATCCACATCCCGGCCCGCGTGGGTGCCCACGACCGGCTGCGCTCCGCCGTGGATCTGCTCGGGGCCGAACTGTCCGACCCCCAGCCCGGCTCCGATGCCGTCGTGCCCGCGCTCCTCGACACGCTGTTGCTGTATCTGCTGCGCACCTGGTGGCTGGCCGAGCGTCCGGAGGGGCCGACGGGATGGGCGGCGGCCCTGAGCGATCCGGCCGTCAACACCGCCCTGCACGCCATCCACGAGGCACCCGCCAGGCCCTGGACGGTCGAGGAGCTCGGTGCCCTTGCCGGCCTGTCCCGCGCGGCGTTCGCCCGCCGGTTCACTGCCCTGGTCGGCCAGCCGCCGTTGGCCTATCTCACCTGGTGGCGCATGACGACGGCCGGCACGCTCCTGCGGAAGGCCGACGACCCACTGCGGACCGTCGCCGAACGCACGGGGTACGCCTCGGAGTTCGCCTTCGCCAAGGCATTCAAGCGGGAGTACGGGGTGGCACCCGGCCAGTACCGCAAGCAGGGCGGTCCTGGCGCACGGGCAGTGGTGAGCGAAGCCGGTGCGTGGAGCGGAGTAGTGCCGCCCCGGTGGGGAAAGTAACGGCCGTCACTCCACCCGACGGGAGCCCGTATGACCATCAGCCACCGCACCATCGGCACCGGCGCGCACAAGGTCCTGGTCCTGCATGACTGGTTCGGCACCAGCGCCGCCTGGGGCCAGTTCCTCGACCATCTGGACCCGGATGCCTTCGGCTACGCCTTCCTCGACTACCGCGGCTATGGCGACCGGCGGGACGTGGCGGGCGAGTTCACCCTCGCCGAGATCGCCGCGGACGCGCTCGCTCTCGCCGACCACCTGGGCTGGGACACCTTCTCCGTGGTCGGGCACTCGATGGGCGGCAAGGCGGCACAGCGCATTCTGGCCGAGGCGCCGCGCCGGGTGCGCAAGCTGGTCGGGGTGACGCCGGTTCCGGCGAGTGCCTACCCGCTGGAGGGCGACGCGTACGACCTCTTCCACGGCGCGGCGCAGAGCCCGGCCAACCGGCGGGCCATCCTCGACATGGTCACCGGGCACCGGGCGTGTGGCCGGTGGCTGGACGCGATGACGGCCCGTTCCGTGGCCGTCTCCCGGCCGGAAGCCTTCGCCTCCTACCTGGCCGAGTGGACCACCCAGGACTTCGCGGCCAAGGTGGCCGGCAGCTCCCTCTCGGTGAAGGTATTCGTCGGCGAGCACGACCTCGCTCTGACCGCCGAGGCGATGCGCGGCACCTGGCTGGCCCATTACCCGCAGGCCGAGCTGGAGGTCATGGCCAACTCGGGCCACTACCCGATGTACGAAATCCCGGTGGCCTTCGCCACCGCCCTGGAGGCGTTCCTCCGCACCTGACCGCCCAACGCGCCGCCGGAGGCGCGGCCCGCGCCTCCCCCGGTTGCAGTAACCGATCCGGTCAGCTGACACTGCTGGTGATGCCGAATCGCTCCTCAAATCAGCGGCCCGCCCCTTCCTTTTTGTACTGCAGGCGGGCCCAGGCTCAACGACTGGAGAGATCATGGCAAAGTCTCGCCTAGCCCTGAAATGTGCGCTGTCCGGAATCGTCGCACTGCTTTTCGCAGTGATCTGGAATCAGCCCGCCTACGCATGGACCTGGGTCCGTAATGCCACCGTGTACAACGGCGCCGGCCTGTGCGTGCAAGGCGACGCAGGAATCGATCACGTCCGCCCCGGAGTCTTTTCCGGCAACCTCGCGTACGGCAACGTCTACGCGCGGAGCGGGGGATGCGGTGCAGGCTTGACCAATACGTCGCCCACGGCGGCGGCGGTGCAGGTCGAGGTGTGGAAGTGGAACGGGTCCAGCTGGACGAAGTGCCGGAGCACCGACTGGAAGTACGGTCCCACCGGCGTCAGCGGTGGCGACCTCGGCGGCCCCTACGGACCCGGCTGGGTATTCGACTACGGCGGGGCGTCGTCTTGCGGGGCGGGCTTCTACGAAACGCGAGCCCATGTGTACGTCTGGGACGGATCCGAATGGCGCGGAGGCGTCGTCCGGTCGGGCGCCGAGAACGTGACGTAAACACGCACACCGATTCTGCTGAGCCCGCGGGGCTCAGCAGAATCACTCTTGCTCAGCCGCGCAGTCGGTGGGCCATGGTCTCCCAGAAGCCGTGGAGTTCGGGAGCGCGCATGCCCGCCCAGTCGGGGGTCCTTCTGCGGACCCGCCGACGGAGCAGGGCCTGCTGCTGGCGGCAGAAGGGCTCGCGGATCTCGGAGCGGGGCCGGGTGCCGCGCGGTGGGTACGGGCAGAACTGGAAGACGCAGCTGGGCAGGCAGGTGGTACCCGGCGCCGGCGGGCCCGAGGAGCCGGCGGTCAGTTCCGGGTGCAGCGGGGTGCGGTCGGTCGTCATGCAGGGAGGCAGGCCCGTGCCCGGTCTGCTGGAGGCGGCCAGGCGGTCCTCGACCTCGTCCGGATGCCCGTCGCGCTCGATGAGGTTGAGCAGGACGAGCACCTCGGCGACGAGCCGCTGGGCACGCGCGTCCAGGGCGCTCCAGCCGGTCGAGGGCGGGATCCACAGATTGTGCTTCCGGTAGCGTGGCCGGCCGCTGCTGCGGGAGCCGATGGTGTCGGCGACGCCCTTCTCGTCGATCCACATGAACCGCTCCGGCCTCCTGGTCTCCAGGGCCAGCGCCGCCAGATCGCCCGCCTCCGCGAGGAACGGGTGCAGGGGCTGGCGCGGCGCGCTGCCGTCGACCGCCGCCAGGGCGGTGGGGGTGTGGTTCGTACCGGCCATGGACAGCCACCGCTCCACGCTCTGCACCGCCGTCGTGGGGCGCGTCTCACCGGCGAGGCCCTTGTGGCGGGCAGCGGTGTCCGGCAGCTGCCACAGGCACAGGGCGTGGAGCAGGCACATCTGCGCGTACCAGCACCGGGTCTGCCGGAGCATGGTCTCCGCCTGCCGGATGAGGTCCGCCCGGCCGCCCGGATACGTGAACGGATGCCTCATGCGGCGGTTGGCCGCGTACTTGAAACCCTGCGCCAGGGCGTTCTCCAGGGACAGCGGCAGGTCGGGCCTGCCGTCGGTGTACTTCGGGTCGAGATGCCGCAGCCACAGCGCGAGGCGGTTGCGGGCCTCGTCCCGCAGCCCGTCGCTCACAGAACCCAGGAGCATCGGGAGCGCCCAGGCCCGCATGACGAACTCCCGCCACATGTCCACCCGCTGTTGCCGGTATTCCTGGACGATGACGTGCCGCGCACGGTAGAGCCGGGCCACGCGCTCCTCGTGCGCCGCCCGGGACGAGCCCTCCGTCCCCGCCGCCTTCTGCAGGTCGGCAGCCCACGCGTCGAAGCGCCGCCTCTGCACCTCGTCGGCGGCGTCGATCCGGCGGGCGTACTCCTCCATCGGGTCCCGGTTGATGTCGTGGATCCACGGGCGGATCACCGCGAACGCCGGGTCCCCGCCGTTCCCGAACTCCTGGGAAACGGCCATGCGGATGGAGTACGAGGTCTCGGTGATGCCGAGTTTGAAGAGCTTCGTGTACAGCGGCGTGGTGTCGGTCCTGTCGGCTGCCGTGCGCAAGGCCGCGCCGAGCTGCTTCACGCAGCCGAGCTTCGCCTCGTCGAGCGTCCGGGCGTCGCCCTTGACGTCGTGCCAGCGCTCCACGAGCGTGCTCGTGATCGCGTCCAGGTACTCCGGCCGCTCCGCCACGCTCTCGATCTCCAGGGCGGCCGCGTAGATGTCCAGGGCCTTGGGGTCCGTGCGCCGGCCGGCTGCGCGGCACAGCCGCAGGGCCAGGGGCCGGCCGTTCAGCGTCAAACGCCGGTACCGCTGCCGGAGGTCCTTCTTCACCGCCGCCGTGACGCCGGCTTCGGGTGCCACCGCCTCGGCCGCGCACCGGCGGGAGAGCAGCACCAGGGCGATGAGCAGCTCCCGGCCGGGGCCGGGCGGTTGCAGGGCCTGGTCGACCAGTTCGTTCGCGCGGGCCTCCCCGAGGTCGTGGAGCGCGCGGAAGCCGAAGTACACCTGGAGGATGCTGTGCGGGAAGCGCACCTTCTTCTCGAAGCCCTCGACCAGCCGCAGCGCGTCCGCGTTGGCCACGCACCGGGCGAGCGCGGCCTGGCGCTGACCGACGGTCCCGCCCAGCAGCGACCGTCTTTCCTCACTGCTGACCCGCCCGCACAGCGAGCTCCAGATCTGCTCGCGGTGCCACTCGGACAGGGCGTTTCCCCGTCTGCCGGTCGGGTCGAAGTCGTGGACCCGCTTCCACAGGCGTCCGGCCTCGGCGCCGGCCCGGTGCACCGGGGTGGGGCGGACCTGTTCCCCCAGCAGGTCCGCGAAGCCGACCTCCAGCTTGTCCTGGAGCAGCCCCACGCAGGCGAGCGCGGAGACGACCTCGATCGTGTCGCGGCGGTCCTGCGGCGACAGGACCACCTCCTGGCGCAGCCGCCCTTCCGTCAACGCCCGTTCCCAGGTCTCCAGCAGCCACAACCGCAGCGTGGAGCGGTCCCAGCTGCGGGTGTCGAGCCGCCGGCGGTCGGTCTGCGGACGGTCGCGTTCGAGCACGCCGTGGTCGTGGAGTTCGCGCGCGATCTGCAGGTAGAGCGGCGACTCGGTCACCTCCGCCGTCTCGACGATCCAGTCGAGACGGCGCTCGTCGGCCTCGGGGGCCTGCGCCTCCACGAAGTGGAGCGCCGCCTCCTCGCTCAACGGCTCCAGTTCGATGATCGCGGCGCGGGTCCCTTCGAGGGGGCTGTGCGGTCGCGAGGCGATGACCAGGGGCAGTTTCTCCTCGTACGCGCGGTCGATCGCACGGCGGATGATGTTGTCCCGGTCGTCCTGGAGCTGTTCGTCCAGGAGGGCCTCCTCCAGCCCGTCGGCGATGACGACCGGTTTGTCGTCCGCGAGCAGCTGCTGCCAGACCTTGTCGTTCTTGCTGCGGGCGAGGATGCCCTGCGGGGCCTCCTCGGCGAAGCGCCGCTTGGCCATCTGCTCGAAGTTCAGGTCGGCCTGTCCGGCGGCGTCCCGCAGACGGACGGGCACGGGCACGGCGCCCTGCCGGGCCAGCAGTTCGGTGAGCTGCACCATCACCGCGGTCTTCCCGGTGCCCACCCCGCCGACCAGCAGATACGGCCGGCGCGTGGCGCGGTCCCGCAGCCGCTCGGCGATGACCTGGGCGATCTCCTGGCGCCCGACGACCTGGCCGGTGTTCGGCCCGGCCGTGGGGACCAGGGTGCGGGGGCTTCTGCGTGCTTTGGCGAGGTACCGCTGCTTCGTGTATCCGTACCAGACGAACAGGAAGACGGTGGCGGCGGCTCCGGCGGTGAGGACGGGCCCCACGAAGCGCAGGATGGCGTCCAGCCCCGTGGTCCGCGTCATCCACTTCTCGAACGCGGTCGTGCCGTGGAAGACGCCGTAGAGGCCCTCGGCGCACCAGGCGAGGACGAGCAGGCCGGCCGCCACGGACAACGTCCGCGCGAAGCTGGTGTAGGAACCCCACCGACGCCACTTCGCGGGCCGGGTGCTGTCCCGGCCCACCTCCCGGCGGAGCGTCAGACCATGCCGGAACGACTGCACCGCACACCGACCGCGGGCCGCCGCCCGGCGCAGCCGCAGCCCCGCCACGGGAACCTTGCCCGGCCGCTCCTTGCCGGGCGGGCGCCGGACCACCTTCGTCATCGCCCCTCCTCCCTCCGGGTGTCTCGGCAAAGGGAAGGTAAAGAGAAGGGGAGCGCGGACGTCATACGGTCCGTTTCCATCGAACCACGGGACTGGGTCGGCGCAACCCGGTCGGCGACGGGGGCGGCGGCCCGGGGCACTGAATCGGGGATTTCCTGCCCGATTACGGGCAAGAATATAGAAGTTCCCTGACGCCCGGCCTAGGGTGACCGTTCATGATCACCTGCTCGGACGTGCACAGCCGCCGGGCGGGCAACCTGTACATCGTCCGGTCGAAAGGGAACACTCATGCGCTCACTCCCCGCCGGCACGGAGGCCGTGGTCTTCGACTGCGACGGCCTTCTGGTCAACACCGAAGACTGCTGGACCGTGGTGGAAACGGCGATCTTCGCAGAGCACGGACAGCCCTTCGGTCCCGCGCAGAAGGCCCTGGTCATCGGCCGTACCGTGGAAGACGCCGGGGAAGCCATGGCCCACCACTTCGGGCGGCCCGGAGCCGGTGCGGACATCGCCGCCGAACTCCTCGAAAGAGTCCGCGACGAACTGGCCAGGGGTGCCGAGGCGCTCCCCGGGGCCGCCGAGCTGGTTCGCGCGTGCCGGGCGGCCGTCCCCATAGCCGTCGCCAGCAACAGCCCCCGGGAACTCCTGGACACGGCACTGCGATCGGCCGGCCTGGCCGACTACTTCCCCTCCTCGTTCGCAGCCGACGAAGTGCACTCCCCCAAGCCCGCGCCGGACCTCTACCTCACGGCGTGCGCGGCACTCGGCGTGGCTCCCCGGCATTCGGTCGCCTTCGAGGACTCGGCCACGGGCATCGCCTCCGCTCGCGCTGCCGGTCTCTACGTGGCCGTCGTGCCCTCCCTCCCCGGAACCGACCTCGACCACGACTGGCTGGGCACGAGCCTGGCCGAACCCGAACTGGTGGCGTGGGCCGGAGAACTCGGACGGGAAGCCGCCCACTGACCCGCCCTTGCCACCCGTACCGGAACGCTCCGCATTCCGGATCCGCATTCCGCAGCGGTCAGGAGGCCGGCTCAAGGCCCCAGGCGACCGCACGCCCCGCCGCGGCCGCGCGGTTGGGGACGCCGAGCTTGGCGAGGATGTGCTCGATGTGGGTGGCGACCGTACGTGGGCTGAGGAAGAGGCGGTCGGCGATCTGCCGGTTGGTCCGGCCCTGGGTGAGTTCCGCCAGGACTTCCAGTTCCCGCGGGGAGAGGGCGGAGGGGCGGGCGACGGTGCGGCACACCACGACCGTTCCCGCGTCCTGGCGGGTCAGGTGCAGTTCGAGGGTCCGTTGCCGGTACGGGACCAGGACGGTTGCCGGTCCCCCCTGCCGGGCGGCCGTCCGCCGCAGCAGGGCCACCAACGGCGAGCCTGCATCGGTGAGACCGGGCAGCGGCTCGCCGCTCATCACGACGGGGGTGCCGTCCTCGTCCTGCGGCACGAGCACCGCACAGGAGCTGCCCGCGGCGTCGCCGTTCCGGGCGGGGCCGCCGGAGGAGCGGGGGCCGAGCAGCGGGTCGGTGACGGCCGCCAGGCACTCCCCCAGCAGGGTCATCACGGCCCGCACGGCCGGCTGGTCGCAGCGGGCGCGTGTGGTGCTGACGTTGAGGATGCCCACGTACCTGCCGTCGGCGGCGAACAGGCACTGGGCCACGCCGTCCTCGACGCCCAGGGGTTCGAGGACCTCGTGGAACCCGGTGGAGGTGCGCCGCACCGGTCCGGGCACGTCGTGCCACCAGCGCGTGGTGTCCGCCGAGTGCCGGATGAGCGAGAAGCCGGGGTCGTCGTGGAGCCGGTTCTCGATGTACCGGGTGGCGCCGGCCGGGTAGCTGCCGGCCAGCGTCAGGTGGCGGCCGCGCAGCGGATCCCACCGGGACAGCGAGGCGTGGTCGTAGTCGATCACCGCGGACAGCGCGGTGAGGACGGTGTCCGCGCCGCCGGTGCCGTTGACGGCGTGGCGCGCGGCCTCCCGGACGTTCAGGGCGGCGCTCAGCACGTCCGTCGTGCTCTGGTTCGCTGTCATCCGTTCAGCATGATCATCTGGTGGTAAGGGGTCAAACGGCGAGTTCGTCGTGCACGACGTCGCCGCCGACGGCGGTGAACACCACGGGCATGCCCGGGATGTCGCGCGGGTCGGCCGTCAGCAGGTCCCCGGCGACGACGCACAGGTCGGCGACCTTGCCCACCTCCAGCGATCCCTTCCACTCCTCGGCGAAGTCCTGCCAGGCCGCGTCGACGGTGTAGGTGCGGATGGCCTCCGCGAGCCGGATGCGCTGGTCGGGGCCGCTGACGCGGCCACTGGCCTTGGACTCGCGCAGCATCATCGTGGAAACGCCCTGCCGCCAGTCGGGGAGGGTGACGGGCGCGTCGGAGCCGCTGGTGACGGTGACGCCGGCGTCGATCGCGTCCCGGTAGGGCCATTCGTACGCGGCCCTTTCCGGGCCGACGAACTCCTCCTCCATGTCGGCGATGGTCCACTTGATGGTCGGGTTCATGTTGACGCCGAACCCGTGCGCGGCCAGTTTGCGCATGCTGCGGGCGCTGAGGAAGTCGCCGTGGATGACGTAGTGCCGGGCGTCGGGCCGGGGATGGGCGGCGGCCGCGGCGGCGAAGGCGTCGACGACCGTGTCGATGGCCCGGTCCCCGGTCACGTGGACGCCGGCCTGGTGTCCGGCGGCGTGCGTGTGCCGGATCATCTCCGCGATCTGTTCGACGCGTGCCTCGTCGGTGTCCCCGCCGACGCACAGGGAACCGCAGCCGCCGCCGACGTACGGCTCGTGCATCCAGGACGTCCTGTTGACCGGGATGCCGTCGGCGAACAGCTTGACGCCGACGACGTTCAGGCGGCGGGGATCGGTGGACGGGGCCTCGTCCATGGCGGTCAGCACCCGGACGAAGTCCTCGGCCGTGCTCGTCATGCCGGTGGGCAGGAGCAGCACGCTGACGCGCGCGGTCAGTTCGTCGTCGGCCAGCAGGCGCCGGTAGACGTCGAGCGTGCTGTGGGCGAGGGCGCCGCGCATCAGGGCGTCTCCGCCGGGGCCGAGGCCGGGCTCGGTGTAGCTGGTGATGCCGAGCCGGGCCAGGTCGCGCAGAGTGGCCCTGATCGCGTCGGCCCGCACCTCCGGGGAGAGGGTGGGCAGAGCCCGGTGGACGAGGTCCTGGGCGCCCTCGTAGAGGAGGCCGGTGGGCTCTCCCGCCGCGTCGGTGACGATGACCGAACCGGGCGGGGGCGGGGTGTTGCGGTCCACTCCGGCCCGCGCGAGTGCAGCGGAGTTGACCCAGGTGGCGTGGCCGGTGGCGGAGTACAACAGGACGGGGTGGTCCGGGCTGACGGCGTCGAGGTCCTGGCGGGTGGGCTGCCGGGAGGGGCCGGCGACGCATTCGGCGAGATATCCGGCGTCCCACCCGTAGCCGGTGATCCACTCCCCTGCCGGGGTCCGTTCGGCCGCCTTCCGCACGGCCTCGGCCACGTCGGCCATCGACCGTACGGCGGGGTGGGCGACGTCGACGGACAGCGGGGGCTTCGTCAGCCCGAAGGCACAACCGTGCAGGTGGGAGTCGTTGATGCCGGGGAGGAGGGTTCCGCCGTCGAGGTCGACGACGCGGGTCGCGGGGCCGGCATGCGCCATGACCGCCGCCCGGTCGCCGACGGTGCTGACGAGGCCGTCGGTGACGGCCAGGGCGGAGGCGACGGTGAAGCGGGAGTCGACGGTCAGGACCGAGCCGTTGACGAAGACGAGATCTGCCGGGGTGGCGGGCAAGGCGGTCCTCCTCATGAGCTGTCATGGCAGGCCGCCGCGGTGGGGGCCCCGCGGCGGCCGCCACCACAGTGCGCCCTGCCGGCGGCCGCGCACATCGGTCATCCGACCGATGACGGCGGGAACCTCCCGCTCCTCCGCGTCATCTGAGTGATCAACGGGGATTTCGGCAAGGCGCACTGGCGCACACGCACGCGTACACGCCCACGCACATGCACACGCATACGCACACGGGCACCAAGGGGCAGGGATCTGCATGGCCATCAGCAGGCGCACACTACTGGCAGCGGGCGGCACCGGGCTGGCGGCGACTGCCGCCTGGGGCGGCATGGTGAGGACGGGCACGGCGGAGGCGGCCGGCCAGAAGGCTGCCAAGAGCGACTGGGCGGCCCTCGGCAAGGGGCTCGCCGGTGGCCTCGTGCGTCCCGACGACGCCGACTACACCGCTGCCCGTCAGCTCTACAACACCCGCTTCGACGCCCTGCGCCCCGCCGCCATCGCCTACGTCGCCGGTACACCGGACATCGTCGCGGCCCTGGCCTTCGCCCGCCGTTTCTCCATACCCGTCTCCATACGCAACGGCGGCCACAGCTACGCGGGATGGTCCAGCGGCAACGACCGGCTCGTCATCGACGTCTCACGGCTGAAGAACGTCCGCACGCCGTCCGCGTCCACCGCCGTCATAGGCGCCGGCGCCAAGCTCATCGACGTCTACACCGGCCTGGCCGCGCACGGCGTGACCATCCCGGCGGGCTCCTGCCCCACCGTCGGGGTCTCCGGGCTCACCCTGGGCGGCGGGCACGGTGTCCTCTCCCGCGCCTACGGCCTCACCTGCGACAGCCTCACCGGTGCGACGCTCGTCACCGCGGACGGCAAGACCGTCGACTGCGACGCCACCCGCAACACGGACCTCTTCTGGGCCCTGCGCGGCGCCGGCAACGGCAACTTCGGCGTCGTCACCGAACTCCGCTTCCGTACCCGCACCGTGGGCGAAGGGGTGACCGGCTACGTCTCGTTCCCCTGGTCCAAGGCCGCGGCCGTCGTGCGGGCGTGGCAGGAGTGGGGGCCGGGCCGGCCCGACGAGATCTGGTCCGCCTGCGACCTGTCGGTCGCGGCGGGCGGCAGCCCCCGGATATCCGTCGCCGCGTTCTCGGTCGGCTCGCAGCAGGACCTGGAGAACGCCTACGACGAGCTGATCGGCAAGGTGGCCAGGGCGAGCGGCGGAAGCAGCGGCATCGGGACCGTCCGGCTGCGGCGCCGCTCCTACCTCGACACCGCCCGTGCCTATGCCGGCTGCGGCGACAAGTCCACCGAAGAGTGCCACCTGCCGGGTGCCACGCCCGGTCGCGAGGCTTCCGGAAAGCTGGAGCGCGAGACGTACGCGGCGCGTTCGGACTTCTTCGACCGCCGGCTCGACGCCGCGGGCGCCCAGACGCTGCTCGACCAGCTGGAACGTTTCGGGCGCGGGGTCAAGGGCGGCGGCGCCTCGGTGCAGCTGACGGCCCTGGGCGGCGCGGTCAACCGCGTACAGCCGCTGGCGACGGCCTTCGTGCACCGACGCTCGCGCGTGCTGGCGCAGTACCTGACGTCGTGGGCGGCGGGCGGCGCGGGCACGGCACAGGCCGCCTGGCTCGACGGGATGCACGCCGCGATGCGCCGCCATGCCTCCGGTGCCGCGTACCAGAACTACACGGATGCGGGCCTGAAGGACTGGCGCACGGCGTACTACGGGGACGCAGCCGACCGGCTGGCGAAGCTGAAGCGGCAGTACGATCCGCAGCGCGTCTTCGACTTCCCCCAGGCGCTATGACGCCTCACGGAGGGGTGCCCTCAGCGCGGGGGCGCGAACGCAGGGCCTGACGGTCGCCGCCGGTGCGGGTGCTTCCGGACGGCGGGCGAGGCTCCTCATCCGCTGCCGCAACCGGCGCCGCCGCCGCAGCCGGAGCCGCCCTGATCACCGCCGTGGTGGTGCCCGTTGCCGTGCCCGTGCCCGTGTCCGTGCCCGCCGGAGCCGGAGCCGGAGCCGGAGTCACCACCGTCTCCACCCTCGCCGCCCTCGTCACCGTCCGGGACATGCGTGCCACCGTCGTGGCCGCCACGGCCCTTGTCCTTCTTCTTCCTTGAGAAAAACCACATGGGGAGAGCTTTCCCGTCAGCGACGGTGGTGCCTCGCCCGGCCACGGCGGACGGGAGCGCCCGGAAGCATCCGGACGGCGCACGCGCCGGGCCCCCGGGGCCATCCGCGTAGCCGCCGCGCCGATCACGGCGGTTACGCTGATCATGCAGCCGGTTCGCACCCGTCCGCCAGGCGGGGTGCGTCGCAAGAGGGAACCCGGTGTGAATCCGGGACTGCCCCGCAGCGGTGAGCGGGAACGACCGCCGTCATCAGCACTGGGTCTCCGATGGATCCGGGAAGCGACGGCCAGTAGACAGCTCGTGTCCCACGAGAGGTGCCCGCGAGTCCGAAGACCTGCCGCTGCCCGCGTGCGGCGGTCGCACGCGGAGCACTCGGTGACCTCCAGGGCGGGTCGGCGACGGCACGGGCGGACCGGGCCGTTCCGTCGCGTCCTCGCGTGCACCGAGGCCGATCCGCGACTCGCGAAGGAGAGTTGACGTGACGATCGACCACCCGGACACCGGTACCGGTACCCGTGCCACCCAGGTTCGTACCGCCAAGGGCACGGCAGAGTCCCGCGTGACCCTCGCCCACATCATGAGCGAGCACGACACCAACCTCTACGGCACCATCCACGGCGGTGTCGTCATGAAACTGATCGACGACGCGGCGGCGGCCGCCGCCGGCCGACACGCCGACGGGCCGGCGGTGACCGTGTCCGTCGACCGGATGACGTTCCTCGCCCCGGTCCGTGCCGGCGATCTCCTCGGCGCGCACGCCGAACTGGAGCGCGCCGGCCGCACGTCGATGACGGTGGCGGTCCGGGTGACCGCCGAACGCTGGAACGCCTCGGGCCCGACGGCCGAGGTGGCCACCGGGCGCCTGACGTTCGTCGCCATCGACGCCGAGGGGCGTCCCCGCCCGGTACCGCCCCTGGTGGTGGAGGAAGGGCCCGGGCACGGCGGCGGCTGACCGGCAGCCGTACGGACCCCGCCGGCGAGCGGTACGAGCCGCCGGCGGGGGGCTCCATGGGCTCGCCGTACACGTACGGGGGCTCTCCCGGGCTCCGCCCTGGGACGGGGTGCGTTCTCCGCACCGCCGGAAGCGGTGAAGGGCACACCCGGACGGGAGCCTCCCTCTCGGTCGTTACAGTCGGTCCATGAGCGATCGCCCCACTCTCCCGTTCGGTTCCTTCGAAGCCGTCGACCGGGCCCTGGACATCCCCGACCGTCTCGCCGAGCCGGTGGCCGCCGCGCTCAGGAGCTGGGACGTGCCGGAGGCCGCCCGTTCCGTGCTCTACGTGGACGGGGACCCCGAACAGGCCGACACCGCGGCGTTCAGCGCGGCCTACGACGTCCCGATGGAGGTCTCCGCCAACTGCGTGGTGGTCGCCGCGAAACGGGGCGACCGGACGACCCTGGCCGCCTGCCTCGCCCTGGCCACCACCCGAGTGGACGTCAACAGCACCGTCCGCAAGCGCCTCGGGGCCCGGAAGGCGTCCTTCGCCCCCATGGACACGGCGGTCGGCGCGACGGGCATGGAGTACGGCGGCATCACCCCCATCGGTCTGCCGGCCGACTGGCCGCTGCTGATCGACGCCGCCGTCGCCGCCGCACCGTTCGTCCTCATCGGCAGCGGCCGCCGCCGCGGCAAACTGATCCTCCCCGGCCGGGCTCTCGCGCAGCTCCCGGGCGCCGAGGTCCTTGAGGGCCTTGCCGTGTGACGCAGCAGCCCCGTCCCGGTGTGCGCAGGGCCGAAGGGTCCCCGCGTTCCGGCAAGATCGATCCGAAGGGGCCGGCGAGGGCCGGAAGAGACCCCTGAGCAACCCGCAGGGGGCACCATGGAGCTGCGTCAGCTGCGCTACTTCGTGACCGTCGCAGAGGAACTGCACTTCGGGCGGGCGGCGGAGCGGCTGGTGATCGGTCAGCCCGCCGTCAGTCAGCAGATACGGCGGCTGGAACGGGAGCTGAAAGTCCAGCTCTTCGACCGGACGCCCCGAACGGTCCGGCTCACCGCGGCCGGGGAAGCGTTTCTGCCCGCCGCACGGTCCGTACTCGCGGCGGAGAGCGCGGCCAGGTCGGTGGCCGCGCAGCTCGCCCATGGCCGGAGCGGTGTCTTCCGGCTCGGCACCGTCACCGGCCTCGGGGACAGGCTCGACCGGCTCATCGACGACTTCGCCCGCCACGCCCCGGACGTGCGGGTGGAACTGGTCTCGCTCCCGGTACGGGAACGGTTCGTCCAGCTCGCCGACGGACGGCTCGACGCCGCCTTCGTACGTGGGGCCCGGCCGGAGGGGAGCAGCGCTCCGGAGACCGTTCGTCGCCCGCTGTGGGAGGAGGAGCTCGTGGCGGCCGTACCCGCCCGGCACCCGCTCGCGGAACGGCCGGGTGTCTCGCTCACCGACCTCGCCGGACTGCCGCTGTGCCTGACCGAGCGCCGCAACCATCCCTCGCTCGTCGACCTCGTCCTCGACGGCTGCCGCCGGGCCGGATTCACGCCCGTTGCCGGCCCGGCCACCAGCAGCCTCCAGGACGCCCTCGCCGCGATCGGTTCGGGCACCCCCATGTGGACGGTGGTCTACGAGGGCAACGCCCGGCGCGTGCAGGCGCCCAGAGTCGCCTTCGTCCCCTTCGCCGCCCCCGGGCTGCGGCTGCCCGTCGAACTCGCTGTCCGCTCCGGCGCCTCGTCCCCGCTGCTCGATCTTCTTCTGACGGCTCTGACCGGCGACGACCGCAACGACCGACCCAATGGCCCCATGACCAGCAGTGATCAGCAATCGTGATCGCTGCGAGAGCGATTCGGGTCTGGGTCGGCACCGGTCCCGCGCGATGAACTGTTCCCGGCAGCCAAACGCACCGGAACGGCCGGTGCGGGCGCCGGCACCGAGGAGCACATCATGCCCATCGTCACCATCCAGCAGGGTCCCCGCGACATCGAGCTCAAGCGCGAGCTGGTCGCCCGCGTCACCGACGCGTTCGTGGACTCGCTGAACATTCCGGCCGAGGCCGTGCAGGTCTGGATCCACGAGGTACCCACCGACAGCTGGGGTGTGGCGGGCAAGCTCACCGCCGACAAGTAGGCGGCCGGGGCCGGGCCGGAGCAGCCACACGGCCCCGCCGGCGCCATCTCAGGGGCCGAGGGGGAGCGGGACGGCCGGGCACGGGGCCGGCCGTGACGCCGCCCCCGCCGTACGGCGGACATCGGCCCTCACGACCGTCCGGCGGAAACCGGCTCAGCAGACACGCCGCACACCGACGACTGCCCACTGTCCCGTCACCATGGCGTCGACGTAGGAGTATGTGGTGCTGTGAGGCGTATGGGGCGTGCTGTGCCATCGACGGGTACCAGGTGGTGCCAGGTGGTGCAGCACGCCGTCTGGACGGGAGGTGGAAGACCGTGATCGTCGACTGCGCGCACTACCGCGACGGGCGCCGGCAGCACGAGGGTGCGATGTCCTTGGAGCAAGCGGCCGCGCGCTGCGCGCAGGGCGGGTTCGTCTGGCTGGGCATGTTCGAGCCGGGCCCCGAGGAGCTGGCCAGGGTGCGCGAGTGCTTCGGGCTGCACGAACTGGCCGTGGAGGACGCCCGGGCCTTCCATCTGCGGCCGAAGGCCGAGCAGTACGAGGACGGCACCGAGCTGATCATTCTGCGCACCGCGCGCTACGACGACGAGCGCGAGGAGGTCGACACCGGTGAGATCAGCGTCTTCCTCGCCGAGCACTTCGTGATCACGGTGCGTCAGGGCATCGCCAGCGAGCTGCACGGCGCCCGCAGTCGGCTCGAACGCCGGCCGGAGCTGCTGCGGACCGGCAGCGGCTCGACGCTGTGGGCGATCCTCGACCAGGTCGTCGACGGATACGCGCCGGTCGTCACGGAACTCGAACACGACATCGAGCAGATCGAGGCCACGGTGTTCTCCGGGGCGGTTGCTCCCACCGAACGGATCTACTCCCTGCGTCGTGAGGTCACCGACTTCTACCGCGCCGTGCACCCGCTCCTGGCCGTCATTGCCCGACGACTGCAGCCGGGCAGGACGGCAGGCGAACTCCTGCCGTACTTCCGCGACGTGCACGACCACCTTCTGCTGGTCAACGAGGAGGTCGCCGCGCAGCGGGACCTCCTGGCCACCGTCCTCGAAGCGAACATCGCAGTGATCTCCGTCGAGCAGAACAAGATCAATCTGAGGCAGAGCGCCACGGTGGAACGGCTCACCGTCCTCGCGACCGTGTTCCTCCCGCTGTCCTTCGTGGTCGGCTTCTTCGGGCAGAACTTCGACTGGCTGACCCGTCACATCAGCAGTTTCACGGCCTTCGTCTCCCTCACCGCCGTCGGACTGCTCCTTCCCTGCCTGCTGCTGTACGTCTGGCTGCACCGCCCACAGCAGCAGCCGGCACCCCAGCTGCCGGACATGGGAAGCGTCCCCGAAGTGCGGCATGGGACGCGCGAGGGACAACGTCGTCGTGGGCGGACCCGCTGACGCGGTGACGAACCGGGCCGAGAACGCACCCTCGGGCCCGGCCGTCACCGAGCGCCCACCGCCCCTGTCCGCCGACCCTGTTCACACGAACGGTGTGATCCGCTCCTCGACGCCCAGCAGCACCTTGCCGTAGATCTCCATGCTCACCGCGGGCATGGCGACCGCGTGGCGTCCGGCGATGCTCGCGTCCCGCCATATCCGCTGCAGCGGATTCGCGTCGGCGAAGGCGCCGCCGCCGTGCACGTTGAGCAGGGTGTTGATGGCCTCAAGGGCGTTCTTGATGGCGTGCCCGCTGTCCGCCCGGACCCGGGCGCGGGTCAGGACGTCGAGTTCGCCGCCGCGGGCGGCGGCTTCGTCGATGTCCGCGGCGGCGCGGTGGAGATGCAGCTGTGCGGTGTCGATCTGCAGGGCGGCCTCGGCGATCTGGAGCTGTACGGCCACCGACTCCGCTTGCGTCGCGTAGTAGGTGTACGAGATCGGCTTGGTCGCGGCCTTCTCGGTGACCAGCTTCAGTGCGGCGCGCGCCATGCCCACTTGGGGCCCGGCGAGGCCCAGGGCGAGCAGCGGCGAGAGCGGCGAGCGGAACAGGCCCGTCGGCCCGTGTACCGCGGGCAGCTCGCCGTCGATCGCCCGCGGCACGGAGATGACGCGGCGCTCGGGCACGAAGACGTCCTCGGCGATCAGGCAGTTGCTGCCGGTGCCGCGCATTCCGGCGACGTGCCAGACGTCCTGCATCTCCAGGTCCGTACGCGGCACCAGGGCCATCGCCTGGTCGACGACCTCGCCGCTCTCGTCGGTCAGCGGCATGCCCAGCACGGCCCATGTGGAGTGCCACGCACCGGAGTTGTAGTACCAGCGGCCGGACATCCGCCAGCCGCCCTCGACCTTGTGGTTGCCGGCGGCCGCAGGGGTGAAGACACCGGTCACCCGGGCGTCGGCATCGGCGCCGAAGACCTCCTCCTGGACCTCGGCGGGAAACAGGCCGGCCAGCCAGTTGCAGGTGTTGACCACGGCCACCACCCATCCCGTGGAACCGTCGCCCTCCGCGAGCGCGGCCGACGCGTCCAGCAGAGTGCGCATGTCGGTCTCGTATCCGCCGAAACGACGCGCCACGGTCAGCTTGAACAGCCCCGCGTCGGCCAGGGCGTCGATCACCTCGTCGGTCACCTTGCGGTCCGCCTCGATCCTGGCGGCGTGCTCGCGCAACAGCGGCTGCAGCGCGGTGGCTCGCGCCACCAGCTCGGCGCGGCCGGGGACTGCCGTGGCGGTTGCGGCGGCGGCCTGGACGGAAGGGTTGGTGAGGGTCATGTCTCTCTCCACGGTGTCGGACAGGCGAAAGGGGAAGGGGCGGCGAAGGACAGGCGAACCCATCGCGTCGGGCCGGCGCGCCGCGCAGCCACGGCAGGGCGTGGCCGTACTCCCACTGGATACGGCTGTCTCGTTCGTCTTCATCACGCCCCCTATTCATCATGATGATTAGGGTGATCATGCAGACGGGTTCCCTCAGGCGTCAAGGGATGGGAGAGTATTCGTCATAATCAATACAGGTGAGGATGGATGGAGGGGGCGGAATGCAAGCGCATCACCACAGGCAGGCTCAGTCGGCCCAGCAGGCCGGACACAGCGGCTCGGGGCCGCACAAGGTGCACGAGGATGTCGAGCCGCCCGCCCTGCGGCGCGCCGAATGGGAACGCACCGCGGCCTCCCGTGCCGAGGTCGCGGCCGAGCAGATCGCCGCGATGATCGAACGGACGGAGCCGGGTCGGCGCCTGGGCACGAAAGACGAGCTGCGTGCGGCATGCGGGGTGTCGGTCGGTACCTTCAACGAGACCCTGCGGCTGTTGCAGTCCCGCGGGCTCGTCACCGTACGCCCGGGCCCCGGCGGCGGCCTCTTCGCCGCCGAACAGTCACCCATGCGCCGCCTGGGCAACTCCGTCCTGGCTCTGGACGCGCACCCGACGGACGGCGTGCGCGCCGAGGAGGCCCGGCGCATCCGTGACGCCCTCAGCCCGCTCCTCGTCGAGGATGCCCTCTGGCACGCCTCACCGGCCGATATCGCCGACCTGCGACGTGAACTGCCCAAACTGGCCTCGGCGGCGAGCGCGTGCGACCCGGCCGCCTTCGCCACTGCCGACCACCGGCTGCGCAGCCGGTTGGTGGCCGTCAGCCCCAACGCATTGCTGCGTTCCCTGTTCGCGACGCTCCTGCCTCTGGCCGGGCCCGACGCGGGCGGCTCCCTGCAGGACCGCTACGCGCACTGCGCCGCGCTCGTCGACGCCCTGGAAGCGCGGGACCGCGCCAAGGCGATGGAGCTGGCCCGTCCCGACCGGGCCGACACCCACGAGCCGCCGCGGTGAGAAACCGATCAGAGGGCCGCGGCAAGTCCGTCCGGAAGGCGCGGCGGGGTGCCCTGGGTCCACACCACGCGGAGAGCCGAAGCGGAGATTCGCCAGCCGTCAGCCGTCCTGACCAGTTCGTTGTCGACGTGGCCGGCGGAGACGAAGAGGCCGTCCGAGCCGTCTGCCAGAACATGGGTGCTCAGCTGGGCGCTGCGGACAGTGGCCCGGTCGCCGTCGAGCTCGATGACGGCGTTGGTGCTCAGATGCACCGTTCGGTCGAACAGCGCCATCCCGCGGCTGACGTGGTCCAGCAAGGCGTCGCGACCGTGAACGGTGCCGATGGGCATGTCCGCGGTGACGTCCTCCGTGTGGAACGTACGAGCCCACTCCTCGTCGAAAACCCCGTCGTCCAGGGAGCGCAGGTAGCGGTCCATCAGGTCGGTGATCTCTGCCCGGTCGACAAGGCCCTGCAGCGTTCGGTGCATGTCGTTCGTGTTCATGACCAGAACCCTCTTACGTCAAGTGCGCTTGAGGTCAAGCCCTCTGCTCTCGCCGTCACTCGCCGGACCATGCGACGGCAATTCCTCCGGCGTTCCTTCGGTCAGGCAGGCCCGGCGGCGCGGATGAGCGGATCGATCAAGCCGGGGAAGCGGCGCTCCAGGTCGGCGTGCCGGAGCGAGATCAGCCGGTGCTTGCCCTCCTGCCGGGGCGCGGTCACGCCCGACTGCCAGGACATCGCCCGTCTCGACGCCGACGGCAGGATCAAGCACCTTGAGATCAAGGCGTCCTGACGCCCTCCCGTCCTCGCGGCCCGCCCCCTCCCGCTGCCGTGCGAGGCGGCCGATGAGGGTCGTTCTGCGGGAACAACGGCTTCACACTCCGGGTGCGGGCCGCACGGCGATCCCGTTCCGCTCAAGCAGCGCCGCCGTCACTCCGTCTCCCGGCACCAGTTCCCCGGCGAACGACCCGTCGTACACCGCGCCCCGGCCGCACGAGGGACTGCGCGGCATCAGGAGCGCCTCGGTGCAGCCCCCGTTCCGCGCCGCCGCGAGTGCGCGTCGTGCCCCGTCCACGAACTCCGCCGTCACGTCACGCCCGGTGTCCTCGACGACCCGCGCCGTCCCGTCGAGCACGTCGTGCCCGTCGCCGCCCACCAGCTCCGCCGGCCGCCGCGGTGTAGCGAGCCCGCCCGCGACCTCCGGACAGAAGGACACGACGTCGCGGCCGCCCACTGCGTCATCGATCTCCGACGACGCCTTGTGACGTCCGTCGAACCGGCACGGCACCCCGCGCAGGCACGCGCTGACAAGGATTGCTTCCATGCCGCCAGGCTAGCCACAGCGGCACGACGGTGCGGGGGCCGGGACGGGGCGCAAGCCGAGCGACCCCTGCGACGTTGTACGTTACCGAGCGTGTCCACGAATTCGAACAGTAGTCGCCCGTCGCGGCGGGCCCTCCTGCTCACCGCGACGGCCGGAGTCCTCGGCGCCGGCGGCTATGCGGGATGGGAAGCCCTCCGGGACGAGGACGTCGCCGCGCCTCCGCAACGGAGAGCGCTGTGGACCTTCGAGGCCGGCCTGAAGTTCGGTCTGGCCGGCGACGGGCAGAGCCTCTACGCCGTCACGGACTCCCCCGCCGGCCTTCTCTCGCTGGGCGCCGGCGAAGGGCGCAGGCGGTGGAGCGTGCGGGTGAACGCGGAAGCATGGGAGGCCGGTCCCCTCACTGTGGCCGACGGCACCGTCTACGTCGCCGGCCGCGGCGGCGTCGTCCGGGCCCACCGGGCCGACGACGGAGAGCCCGTGTGGTCGGCCGGGCCGCTCAGCACGGGGACGCCCGACCGGCCGGTGGTGCTCGGCTCCACCGTCTGCGTCCACCTGCAGCGCAACTCCGACGACGATGCGCCCGGCGCGCCGGGCGTCCTGTGCGCTCTGGACACCGCCACCGGGCGGACGCGCTGGACCGCCCCGGCCTCCGGGATCTTCCGGCCGCTGCCCCGGCAGCGGCTGCTCCTCGCCCGTACGGGACAGCTCTCCGACTCCCCCGGCGACGCCCGCCCCGTGGGCGCGCTGGACCCGCTCACCGGCGAAGCACGCTGGCAGGCGCCGGCCTCCGCGAGCGAGGAGACCGTCGCCGTCGCGCCGGACGGCGGCACCGTCTATCTGCTCGACGAGCAGCACAGGCTCTGCGCGTACGACACGGAAGCGGGCAAACGGCGGTGGCGGGCGCCCGCCATGGGCGGGGTGATCACTGCCGCCGGGGACGGCGGCCACGTGTACGTGTGCACCTCCCGCGGTGATCTCGCCGCGTACGACGCCAGGGACGGGGGCCTGCGCTGGCGTCGCACCGTGGCCAAGGGCTACTGCCGCCCGGTGGTCACCCAGCGCGACGGACGCCTCTTCGTCACCTCGGGGGAAGGTTTCGGATCCGACAGCCTCTTCAACGTGAGCGGCAAGCGGGGCTACGTGCTGGCGCTGTCGGCGGACACCGGCAGACAACTGTGGCGCGTGGACCGCATGGAGGCGTGCTGGTCGCCCCCCGAGGTCGTCGGCAACGACGTGATCGTGACGCATGACGCGGCCTGGTGGTCCTACGACGCCCGCACCGGCAAGCCCCGCTGGCAGCTGCCCGGCGTCTCTTCCGTCATGGACGACCCGCTTGTCGCATCGGACGTCCTGTACGGGCTGTCCTCCAGGGGCGTACAGGCGCTGCGGCTCTGACACAGGCACCACAGGCACCGGCTGATGGCCGGGGGGGGTGCCGGCCGGTCAGGTGCGCCTGCGGTTGCGGCGCGAGCGCAGTATGAGGGCGGCGGCCGTCACGGCGGCGGCCGCGACAGCCGCAACCGTCGCCACCTTCGCGGTCACGCTCACGCCTGCCCCGTCGGCGCTCTCCGTGTCGTCGGCCGCGGCCGCGGCGCCGGTCCGGGGTGCGGGCGGCGGGGTCGTCCGCTCGGGGGCCGCTGACGTCGTGGCCGAGGGGGCGGGGGCGCCCTCGGTGAGGGCGGGGACGTTCACGGTGGCCTCGCCGTGGCCCAGGTCGGGGAAGCCGCAGTGGACGGTGATCTTCCAGGTGCCCGGGGTGAGTGTCTCGCGGGTGGTGTACGTGGCCTTGGCGCCCTCGACGCGGACGAGTGGCCAGGGCCCGCGCGTGACGCCGTTGGGGTCCTGGGCGGTCAGGGTGCCCGCGACCGGTTCGTCCACGGGGTCGTCGTCGTTGTCCCAGGCGGCGACGGCCCGTACGTGGCCGTCGGGACGGTCGCCGGTGACGGTGAAGTGGATGGTGTCGCCGTGCGCCGCGGCCGGGGCGGCCGTACCCAGCACGGTCAGGGCGGCGATCAGCCCGGCTGCCGGGGCGAGTGCTGCGGGACGGAAGGTCATCGGGTGCTCCTCAGGCGGAGGGGGAGGGGGGCGGGCCACAGGAGGGGGCCGGCGACCGCGGTGGGGGGTGGGGTGAGGGCCGCGGTCGCCGGCCCGGTTCCGGGGTGCTGGTCAGGCCGTCAGGATGCCTTGGTCAGGGTCCAGTTCTGGTAGCCCTGCTTGTTCGGCTCCTGCAGCTCCAGCAGGTAGCCGCCGTAGTACCAGCGCTTGCTGATGCCGAGCGTCAGGGAGGACCCCTGCGGCTGGAGGACGTACGAGCCGCCGCCGTTGGAGGTCAGCTTCCACTTCTGGGCGGCCGAGCCGCCACAGGGCTGCTGCGCGACGTACTGGCCGGCCGCCGCCCGCCCGTCGCTGCCCGGCTGCAGGCACTTGCCGGACTGGACGGACTTCACGCGCACGGTGCCGCTGCCGGCGTCCTCGAACGTCCACTGCTGGTTGGCGTAGCCGTGCCGCTGGTAGGCGATGGCGACGGTGCCGTTCGCGGTGGAGCCGCCCCACAGGTCGGCCGCCTGGCCGGTGAGGCTGTTGACCATCAGGAACTTGCCGCCCGGCTTGGTCGTGCCGGTGCCGGCGGCCAGGGTGCGGAAGGAGGCGGCGCGGCCGGGGGCGGAGACCTTGCCGTCCTTGCCCCGCGCGGAGACCGTCACCTTGTAGGCCGTGTCGGGGGTGAGGCCGACGAGCCGGACGGAGGCGTCCTTGACGTCCGCGTACTTCTTGCCGTTGAGCAGCAGGTCGTAGCCGGCGGCCGAGGCGACCGCGGGCCAGCTGACCAGGGCCGAGTCCGGGGTGATCTGCGTGACCTGTGCCGCGGGCCCGGTGGCCGGGCCGGGGTTGGGGGTCCCGGTGGGGTTCGGGGTGGGCGTGGGGCTGGGGTTCGGGTCGGTGGAGCCGCCGCCGCTGATCAGGAAGCGGTTGTTGGCGATGTTCCAGTGCGTGGCCAGGTAGCTGCCCGGTTTCGGGTTGGTGTGGAAGTAGTCGTCGTGCCCGCAGTCCAGGCGGTTGTCATTGGCCCGGTCGGGGCAGATCGTCTGCATCTTGGGGTAGTACGGCGCGTCCGAGTAGCACATGATGTCCCACTCGTCGACGCAGTGCGCGGCCTTGCTGGTGTGCGGGGCGCTGTTGTTGACCGCGCCGAGGTTGTGACCGAGCTCGTGGGCGGGCGTGCTGCCGCCCCAGCAGCCGGAGTCGGTGCGGCCGTAGGAGGGGCCGAAGTTGCTCAGGTTGTCCGGGCCGGGGCGCTCGTCGCCGTTGAACGTGCCGATGCCGCAGTAGACCTGGGCGTCGGCGAAGATCATGTACTTGCGGTCGCGGCGGTTGAAGCCCTTCGCGGCCAGGGCGTTGTTCATGGCTCCGAACTCGGCGAGTGCGCCGTCGGTGACCTCGACGTTCAGCACGGAGGGGGTGCAGTCGGCCTCGGTGACGTAGCGGACGTGCCGCTCGCCGCCGGTCTCCTTGGCGCTCGCGTTGTAGATGACGTCGGTCTCCGCAGCCCACTGCTTGAACGAGGCCGCGTACTGGCCGAACCGGTCCCGGCCGGGGCCGTGGACGTACAGCACCTGGACGCGGTTGCCGGTGGATCCGTCGCCCTCGCAGAGGGTCCGGGCACCCCCGGGCGCGTTCGGGCCGGCCGGGGTGGGGCCGGCGGCGGCGACGCTGTTGCCGGTGCGGGTGTCGAGGGCGGGCGTCGTGCCCTGCAGGGCCTCGCCGGCGGCGGGCGTCTGCTTGCCGTCGCCGGTCAGCTCCGGCTTGTCGGCGGCCTTGGCGACGGGCGCGGTGTCCTTGGTGATGTCGATGCCCTTGGGGGGAGCGTCCGGGCCGTGGGTGCACAGCCGGGCGTCGGAGACCCGGTAGACGCCGACGCACGGGTCGCCCTTGGGCGCCGGGTCGAGGCCCTTGTAGACCAGGCCGCGGCCCGTGTCGGCCTTGGGCGTCTTCTTCAGCGGCTCGGGCTGGGTCCGGTGCACCGGCTGTGCGGCGGCGACGTTCCCGGCCTCGGCCGGCGCGTCGTCCGGCGTCGACGCCGACACCATGCTGATGAGACCCGCGGCGAGCGCGGCGGCGACCGCCGTGGAGGCCGCCGCGATGCCTATCCGGCGCCGGGTTCTGCTCCGGCGGTGCGAGGTGGGTTTCTTGCGGTGTGTGCTCATGGTGCAGTCCCATCGGTGTGGAGGGTCGTCGGTGCTGCGTGGGGCCGGTGGGGCCCCGGGAACCGCCGGGTCCGCCGGGGCGGGAGTGGGGGTGTCCGCGACATGACAGGACTCGTCGCGCGGCGTCCGGCCGGGCCTGGCGGTGGCTCAGGGGGTGCTGGGGCCGGGAGAGGCTCAGCGGATGGTGAAGGTCTGGTCCCAGTGCGGGCCGCCGGCGCCGACGGTGACGTCGACGCGTACGCCGAACTCGGTGCGCGAGCAGTCCAGGACCGCTTGGCGGTGGCCGGGCGTCCCCATCCACGCGGACACGACCGCGGCGGCACTGGGCCGGCCGCCGACCGTGGTCACGCCCGAGAAGCCCCGGCGGTCGGCGCCGGCGTACTGGCCGGGCTGGGTGGAGTGCCCCCCTCGCGCGGCAGCGGTCATTTCGGCACTGCGTCGCAGGGGGCAACAACCTCGCCGTTCCCGCTCGATGTTGACCAGGCGGACGGCCTCGCGTTCGATGCCCTCGACCGGTTCGCGCGGCTCGCCGGTGGGCCTGGTCCGCCGGGGCGCGACGGACGTGGGGGGCGTGGCGGGCGTGGGTGACGGCGGCGGGGTCGCGGTGCCGGGTTCCGCCGTCCGTACGGCACCTCGGCCGGCGGCCGAGGAGCGGTCCGCGGCCAGGGCGTCGTCCTCCCGTACGGGCTGTGCCGGCGCGGGCCGCGACGGGCCGGCGGACGACACGGGGGCCGGGGCGGCTGCGGCCGTCCGGGCCGGGGCGCTCACTTCGCGCGGGCCGGCGTCGCCGGGGGCGGTGGGGACGTGGTCGCAGCCGGCGAGGATGCCGCCGACGACGGCCGCGAGGACGGCGCCCGTCACGACGGGTCTCGCCACGCTGCGAGAGCGCCCGGCCGAGCCGGCATCCGGTCCCGTGCCCGCGTCCGGGTCCGTCTCCGGTTGGCCGTCCGGCCCCGGGGGCGCGTCGCCGTCCGCGGACGCGTCCGTATCCGTGCCCGTATCCGTGCCCGTATCCGTGGCCGCGTCCGCCTCCGTGTCCGCCGGCCCGGAAGCGTCGCAGGCGGTGGGGGCGGCGCGCAGGGCCGTCGTGACCCGGTCGGCGAGCGCGGCGGCGACGGGCACCAGGCCGAGGCCCGCCAGCAACCCCTCGGCCGGGACCAGAGCGGACCGGTGGCCGCCGCACCCGGGGCAGCCGCGTGCGTGCCGGGCGATGCGCTTGCGCCACAGCGGGGAGGGCACTCCGTCCCACGGGGCGAGGACCTCGGCCAGGTCTCTGCAGCGCGGGGCGGCGGACAGGGCGCGGACGACGGCCCGCGCCGTCTCCAGCTGGCCCTTGATGCGCTGGACGCGGACGGCGGTGTGCTGGGGCGACAGCTCCAGCGCCTCGGCGACCTCGGCGCGTGTGATCTCGCCCGCCGCCTCCAGCCACCACAGGGACAGCACGGCCCGCTCGTCCTCGTCCAGCCAGCGGGTGGCCTCGGCGGCCTCCCGGCGCTGGCCCTCCAGGCTCAGCCGGACGATGGTCAGCCCCACGAAGTCCGCGTCGGGGTCGTGCACGTCGTCCGCCTCCTGCAGTCCTGTGACGGGCGCGTCGTGGCGCTCGGTGCGCCAGTGCCGGCGTATCTGGTTGACCGCGATGGCCACGAGCCACGAACGGAAACGGCCGGGGTCACGCAGCCCGTCGAGGCCGCTGACCATCCGGATCATGGTCTCCTGCACCACGTCGTCGACGTCCGCGTGCCCGTTCAGCGCGCGGCCGACGATGTTGTAGATCAGGGGCAGGCAGGCCGCGACGAGTTCCTCGCGCGCGGCCGCGTCCCCTGCCTGCGCAGCCTCGACCATGCCCGTCACATGCGTTTCCGTCACGCTCCGCTCACCTCGTTCCTGCCGCGCCACTGTGGCGTCCCGGCACTTGGGAGACCTGAGGGAGGCCGCCGCATAACAAAAAAGCAGCGATTCGATCGAGAATCCGTTCCGGACGCCATGCCCCCGCGTGCTGACGCTCCGTGAGCAGGCGGATAAACGCGGCCCCGAGAGCCGTTCCCGCCGCAGCGACTCCTCCCGCCACCGCCCGGCGGGCCCGCCCCCTGCCCTCACCACCGGAGGGAAGGATTTTTCGTTTATGAACCGTTGATTGCTTATATATCGACGGCACCGATGGTCTAGCCCAACGCGCAACGAACGCGCCGCCACGATCGGAAAAGGGCTCACCATGACGACGAGAACGTCCCCCAAGGCCACCACCCGCGCCGCAACCCTCGCCGCCTCGGCCGTACTCGCGACGGCAGCGCTGCTGGCCACCAGCGATACGGCCCGTGCCGCAGACGGAAACGCCGCGGCCACCCTCTCCACCGGGGAGTCGCTGTCCCCGGGCGACCGGCTCGGCACCGGCGACACCCACCTCGTCATGCAGGGCGACGGCGACCTCGTCCTCTACACGGCCGGCGCCGGGGGCTCGGCCCCGCAACCGCGCTGGCGCTCCGGCACCACCGGCGAGGGCAACCGGGCCGCGCTGCGGGCCGACGGCAACCTCGTCGTCACGGCGAAGGACGGCGGCGTCCTGTGGGAGAGCCGCACGGGAGGCGCGGACTGCCTCCACCTCCCGGTGACCAGGCTCACCGTACGGCCCGACGGCGACATGTCGATTCTGACGATGCCCAACAGCGAGGCGCCGTACGTGATCAGGCTCTGGTCGGCGACCTTGGGTCTCCAGTTCCCCTGCGGGTCCGCAACCCGGTGAAGGACCTCGTCCCGGGGTTCGAGTTCGCCCTGCTCGGCCCGGTGCGGGCCCGGCACGACGGTGTACCGGTCGACCTCGGCCAGCCCAGGACGCGGGAGGTCCTCGCGGTCCTGCTGGCCGCCGCCGGGCGCACGGTGGCGCTGCCGCTGCTCGTCGACGGGGTGTGGGACGAGGGCGACCGGCCGGCCAGGGCCGAGCACTCGGCCCGTACCCACGTCTGGCGGCTGCGCCGGGCACTGGCCCGGCACACCGCCGAGCCGGTGCTCGTCACGGTGGGCGACGGCTATGCGTTGCAGGTGCCCGCCCGGGCCGTGGACACCTGGGCCTTCGAGCGTGCGCTGGCGAGAGCGGCGGAGGTACGGGCCTCGGGCGGGCCGGCCGAGCAGGCCCGCGAGGTCCTGTCGGAGGCCCTGGGGCTGTGGACGGGCGAGCCGCTGGCCGGCCTGCACGGCCCCCACGCCCGAGCCCTGCGCGCACACCTCGCGGACGTGCGGCAGTCGCTGCTGGAGGCCCGGCTCGAACTCGACGCCGAACTCGGTGACCGGCCGCACCTCGCGGCGGAGGCGGCGGCCCTGGTCATGGAGTACCCGGCGAGCCAGCGGCTGCGTGCGGTGCAGATGCTGGCGCTGTACCGCTCCGGCCGCCAGGCCGAGGCGTTGGCCGCCTACGAGGACACCCGGCGGTACCTGGCCGCCGAACTCGCGCACGTGCCGCCGGAGGGACGCGGGCCCTGTGCCGAACTGGCCGCGTTGCACCGGCGGATCCTCCGCTCGGACCCCTCGCTGCGGCTTACCGGGACCGGGGCGGACTCCCGGCGCAGGGTCCCGGACGGCCCCGCGTTTCCCTCCGCCATCGGCGGGTTCACCGGGCGGGCGGAGCAGATCCGGGAGCTCACCGAGACGCTCACGCGGCCCGACACCGCGGCCGTGGTGCTCTCGGCGGTCAACGGCATGGCGGGCGTCGGGAAGACCACGCTCGCCGTCCACACCGCCCACCGGCTGGACGACGCCTTCCCGGACGGCCGTCTGTACGTCGACCTGCGCGGCGCCGACGCCGAGCCGCTGCAGCCGCACGCCGTGCTGGAGGGGTTCCTGCGGGAGCTGGGCACCGCCGAGGAGGACATTCCCGAGGGCGCCGACGAGCGCGTGGCCCGCTACCGCTCACTGATGGCCGGGCGCCGGATGCTCCTGCTGCTGGACAACGCGGCGTCCTGCGAACAGCTCAGGCCACTGATACCGGGAGCCGCCGGCTGCGCCGTCCTGGTGACCAGCCGTGCCTGGCTCACCGGGCTTCCCGGGGCCCGCCACCTGCGGCTGGACGTCATGCCTCTGGCGGAGGCGCTCGCCCTCCTGCGGCGGGCCGTCGGCGACCGCGCCGTGGACCGCGATCCCGAGGCGGCCGCCGCCCTCGCAGCCGCGTGCGGCTTCCTCCCCCTCGCCCTGCGGATCGTCGCCTCGCGCCTGGCGGCGGAACCCGGCCGCACGCTCGCGGACATGGTCCGGCGCCTGACGGACGAACGCGGACGCCTGGACGAACTACGCACCGGCGACACCGCCGTGGAGGCCGCGTTCGAGCTCTCCTACGCCACCCTCACCGCCGGGCAGGCGCGCGCGTTCCGGCTGCTGTCCGTGGTGGACGTACCCGATCTCGCCCTGCCGAGCGCGGCCGCCCTGCTGGGGCTCGGCGCCGACGAAGCCGAGGAGCTCCTCGAATCCCTGGTCGAACTCAATCTGCTGGAATCGCACCGTCTGGACCGCTACCACTTCCACGACCTGGTGCGCGCCTTCGCCCGGGCGAGGAGCGCCCGGGAGGACTCCCCCGGCACGACGGCCCGGGCCGTCGCCGGTCTCCTGGACTTCTGCCTGGCCACGGCCCGCAACGCCGACGCGGTCGCGCACTCGGCGGAGCCCGGCGAACGCACGCTCATCGACGTCGCGGTGGCCTCGCCCGGGCTCGACTTCGCCACCGCCCAGGAGGCCACCGAATGGATGCGGGAGGAAACGGCCCTGCAGCGGATGCTGATCGCCCGCGCCTGCGCCGACGAGACGCTGCCGCTGTCCCAGGCCGCGGATCTGATCGACCGGTTGAACACCGTGCTCTCCGGTATCGCTCATCTCACGGCGGTGACGGAACAGGCCCGGCTGGTCGCCGAGGTCGCGGCACGGCGCGGTGACCGCCGGTCCGAGGCCCTGGCCCGGTACGTACGGGGGAACGCCCTGTGGCACGCCAACTCCTTCCCCGAGGCGGAGTCCGAACTCACCCGCAGCCTGCAGCTCGGCGACGGGGAGACGGGGGTACGGCTGCGCGCCTCGGCCCACCTCACTCTGTGCGCCAACGCCCGGGTCCACGGCCGGTTCGACGCGGCGGTCGCGCACGGGGAGGCGTCGGTGCGGCTCTTCCACGCCCTGGGCGCCGCGACCGCCGAGGGCACTGCGCTGGGCGAGCTGGCCTTCAACTACGCCCGGCAGGACCGCCTGACCGAGGCACGGGAGGCCGCCGAACGCGGTGCCCGGCTGGTCGGCGGACAGGAGTCGGTGTCCAAGGCCATCGGCCTGTACTACCTGGCCCGGGTCCTGCGCCTGTGCGGCGACCGGGAGGAGGCCCTGCGGAGAGCCGATGAGGGCCTGGCCCTCTTCCGCACCTTGAACGTGTCCTCGTTCGAGGCCGCGTCCGGCAATCTGATCGCCGAACTGCAGGCCGAGGGGGAGCAGTACGCGCTCGCGGCGCAGACCGCCGAGGCGTTCCTGCCGCTCGCCCGCCGCGTCAGCGCCATGCTGGAGGGCGGCCTGCTGAGGACCCTCGGCCGCAGCCTCCCCCACCTGGGACAGCACGCCCGAGCCGATGCCTGTCTGCAGGCCGCCCTGGAGCTCTTCGAGCGGCTGCGGGCCGACCAGGACGCCGAGCAGATCCGTCAGTTGAGGCTGAACAAACCCGCCGACCGCTGACCGGGACGGCTGACGGCTGACGGCTGAACGGATCCCCGCGACATCGTTTATCCCGCGGTGAACGAAGGACGGCAGTGTCTGCGATGTGGCCACCGCACCGGCCGCCCCACCGGAGCTTCACTCAGGAGGAATCTCATGAAGTCAGCACGCACTCTCGTCACCCTCGCTCTGGGCACCCTGGCCACCCTGGCCGCCGTCTCCACGCCCGCCCTCGCCCAGGACGCCGGTTCCGCGAGCCGCGCCACGACGAGCCGGCACTGCGTGGTCGACACCGACAACGGCACCAAGTCCTGCTTCGGCACCTACAGAGAGGCCGTCGCCTTCGCCACCGAGGGCCGTGTCACGGACGCGCCCAACGACACGCGAGCCGCCGCGCACGACAAGAAGCTCCAGGAACGCCTCAGTGGTCCGCGCGGTGAGCACGGCATGAAGCTTGCGGAGAACTCCCGGTCCGCCCTGGCCGGCGCGCAGAGGGTCCTCGCCACGGTCTACCAGGACTCCGATTTCCGCGGCAACTCCCTCTCCTTCACGGGCAGCGTCGGCTGTGTGCGCTACCCCGAGTTCGCCACCATGGGCAGCGACTGGAACGACCAGATCAGCTCCGTGGCCTCCGGCCAGTGCAGCATCACCCTCTACCAGCACGCCAACTTCCTCGGCGCCAGCCAGACCTACAGCGGCGGCGTCCCCTACATCGGCGACGCCATGAACGACCAGGCCAGCTCGGTGAGCTTCGACCGCTGACCCGCATGACCTCACGACCGGCACGGCACCGCCCCACAGGCGCCGTGCCGGTTCTCCATGCCGAAGGGCCCCTCAGCCGGCGCTGATCGCCGCGATGAGGCGGGTGGCTAGGGGAGGTGCGCCTCCGCCGTCGGCGGAGGCGGTGCCGTAGCCGTAGACGACGCGGCGGTTCAGGTCCGGCGTCGCGAAGGCGGCGCTGCGGTAGCCGAGGTCGCCTCCCGTCTTGCCCCACATCACCGAGCCGTCCGGCAGCGGAACGGACATGAGGACCGTGCTGAAGCACGCGGTGCCCTTCGCGGGCCCGGTGTTGCAGTGGGAACCGTCCGCGTAGGGCAGCGGCTTGCCGTGCACGTCGCGCGGGACGGCGAACAGCTCGGCGGCCTGGGCGGGGCGCAGGAGGCGGCCGCTGAGGAGACCGGTCATGAAGCGGTCGAGATCGGCGGTCGTGGAGATCAGGCTGGACGGTAGGCCGCCCTGTTCGTTGACGTCGATCTGCTCGCCCTTGCTGGCCGGCACGTAGCCGGGCACGTACGGGGCCGGTATCCGCGCCGTGCGGGCCGGGGCGTACGTTTCCTTCATCTTCAGAGGCGCCAGGATGCGGGTGGTCACCTCTTGCCGGAACGAGTGGCCGGTGAGCTTCTCGATGAGCTCGCCGGCGATGCGGTATCCGAGGGAGTTGTACTCCTGCTTGGTGCCGGGGGCGAATCTCGGGCCCGGCCGGTTGCGGCCCTGGGGCCGCAGCGTCTGCTGAACGATCTCGTCAAAGGTGTAGTAACCGAAACGGCCTTCGATGACCTCGTCCTGGGACGGTGCGGGAGCGCCGTCGAAGTCCTGGGGCAGGCCGCTGGTGTGGTTGAGCAACTGCCGCACGGTGATGTCGTCGAAGGTGTCGGGCAGGAGGCCGGGCAGGTAGTGCTGCACGGTTTCGTCGAGGTTCACCCGGCCCTCGGCGGAGAGCTGCAGCAGGATGACCGCTTCCATCGGCTTGGCGACGCTGCCGATCCGGAAGTGCGCGTCGGGCGTGACCCTCTTGCCGGAGACGACGTCCCCTGACGCGCCCCGCCAGGTCTGCCCGGACGTGTACACCTGGGCCACGGCACCGGCCATGCCGTCGCCCGGGTGCACCGCGATCGCCTCGCGCAGCGCTGCACGGTCGGGCTTCGCAGGTGTGTGCGCGGCCGGCGTGGCGGATGCTGCCTGTACGGACGCGCCCGCAGTCAAGGCCAGCGATACGGCGGTCGCGGCGGCCAGGGTCAGGGCCGAAGAGCAGCGCATGGGGACTCCGTTCAGGGGTGGGATGAACTTCCCCAAGCCTCCCGTGCCGAGATCGTCTGCTCATCCGGGACGGTCCTGACTCTGCCCTGACGTAGCCCTGAGGGCGTCTCGGGGGCCGGAGCCACCCCTGGACGCGCCGGGCGTGCCCCGCGGGGGGGGCATCGGTCGTCCCGCAGAGCACGTCCGTGTGCGCTGTCAGATCGCTTCCGGGGTGTTCGTCAGAAGTTCCAGTAGTGGTCGGCCCATGTGCCGCAGGGCCACTGGATGACCTTCTCGCCCTGCACGGTGCTCGCGCCGGGTACGGCCAGGCACTGCCTGCTGTTCCAGTTCACGAGCCGCTTGCCGTTGTTCGTGTACTCGATGCCCCAGTAGTGGTCGGGCCAGGTGCCGCACGGCCACTGGATGACTTGGGTGCCGGCGGTGGTGCTGGCGCCGGGGACCGCCAGGCACTGGCCGCTGTTGTAGTTGCGCACGCGGTAGTAGCTCATGCCGCCGCTGGAGAAGGCGTACTCGAACTGCCAGTAGTGGTCGCGCCAGGTGCCGCAGCCCCACTGGATGAGCCCCTTGCCGTTGTCCGTGCTGGCGCCCGGGACGGCCAGGCAGTGGGCGCTGTTGGCGTTGCGGACCCAGCCGTAGCTGTCGGCCCCGTTCTGCGCGCGTCTCTCCGGCTTCGCGGAGTCTTGCGGTGTGTTCGCGGAGGCCGCGGTCACCCCCGAGGTGAGGAGCAGGGCCGCGGTGGCCGCCAGGATGCCGGGCAAGCGGAAGTGCGACTTCATGTGTCCCCTTTGTCTTCGTCGATGGACGTGAGTACATGGACGGAAGTACACGGACCAGGAGCCGTACCGAACCGGCGCGCCCCGGATGCGGGGGCGCGAGCCAGGCGAAGGCTACCGTCACGGTGCGGGGAGCGGCAGACGCACGACGCCCGGCTGGTCAGGTTGGCGCGAACGCGCCACCTGCCCGGCCGGGCGTACTCGGATCCCAGGCCCCCTCAGGCCCTCTCCGCCCTGTGACAGTAACGGGAGCAACCTAGGGAAACACCCGGTTCCCGACCGGCATCAGGTGCCGCCGGCCCGGCGGGGACGTGTCACTGATGTGGGGCAGAATGCCGCCTCATGCACGATGACAGAACCGTCCCCGCACCCGCCCCACCACACGAACTGATACGCCTGGCGGCGTACCAGCACGACGTCACGGTCACGCTGACCGGAGACGTCCACCCTCACAGCGGGGAAATGCCGTACTACGCGGCCAAGGTCGACATCTCCGGAGACCTGGTCACCATTTCTCGCCTCATGTATATGAGCCGCGAGGACATCGAGGAGTGGTCGCACGTACTGGACCGGATGGACAGCGCGTTCGCCGTCCACGAGGGCGAGCCGCATTCCGTCGACTGGCCGGCCGGGGGCCAGGACATGTACCTGCGGATACTGCCGGCTGACGACCCGTGCGCTATTGAACTGCACGATCCGCACGCATACGCATCCGTACAGCTCTCCTTCGACCTCGGCCAGCAGTGGATCGAGACGTCCCGCGCACGCCTGCACGCCGTACTTGCCGTGCTTGAACGGCTCGGGTGATCGAACCGTCGGCGGTAGGTTGCTGTCGGTCACCGCCCGCCGGATTACCGGCACAGGCCGCCGCTAGGGGCCGTTCCCATGGCGGCGGCTCCCAGTCCGGCTCAGCTCAGCCCGGCCGTGGCGGACGCCTCAATGGCGTCCGCTGGTGGGCGGCCAGGCCCAGCGCGATCGACTCGTACGCCGCGCGCAGCGGCCCGCGCACAGAGGCCGCCCTGACCTCTAGGGCCGTCCCACAACCCATCACCGCAGGGATGCCGGCCCTCCTCGTGCTCCAACTGGCCCGCTCAGTCGTCGACGGTCATCGCGAGGAGGGCGATGTGCAGTCGCGTGATCAGCACGAAGTTCTTGCGCCAGGCCGCCGGGCACCCATCGCCTTCGTCGATGATGACGTCCGCGGCCATGCGTACGCTGCCCAGATGCTGTTCGACGGCACCGGCCACGGCGAGCGCCCCCACGCGGCCCGGCCCTGGTCCGCCACCGAAGTCGGTTCGCCGTGCCATTCGGTCGATGGCCTGTCCCAGCTCATCAATCCAGCGCAACGGGGGCTTCAGCGGCCGGACGCTCGTCACCACATCGGGGTGGGCCACCGATCGGGCCAGGACCGCCCACGAGGATCGCGGCGGGAAGCCTTCCATCAGCGGCACCACTGTCACCAGCGATAGGCACACGGCGCGGTCGGTGCCCGTGGTCGCCGCCTCACATGGTGCCGCGGCGTCACGCACTGCTGTCCGAGCCGCAGCGGTCGTCCGCCCGGGCGCGGTGTCCGCCGTGCCCCCTGGCGAACGGTGCCGCGCCCCGCCCGTAGTGGAGTTGTCAGCCCGTTTCACGGGACCACCCTCGCATGCCCACGAATGCACCGTTCTCACCGGCGTCCGGCCCGGTGGCGCACCCGTCGCAGCGCCGTCCGGCCCCGGCGAGGACGTGCCCAGCGGGTGGATCCGGCGTGTGCGCCGGATCCACCCGCGGCATGTCATGGTGACGACGTCAGCACTTGTTGGCGGGGTGTTTGGAACCGCCGTCGTCCAGACGGTCGTTGTAGACCCACCCCATGGTGTCCTTGCCATCTATGCGGACGTGGGTCCACTTGTGGCCGTGCTCGTTCTCCACCCAGCAGTGGTACTGCAGCACCGTGCTGCCGGAGACCTCCTTGGTCACGGAGCAGTCCTCGCTGGGGCCCGAGCGGATCTTGGCGCTGTCGCCCTTGGGCGTGCCCTTGCCCGGGGACTTGTTCTCCCAGGTGGGGTGGGAGCAGGCGGTGGTCCCGCTGGGCTCGGCGCTGGCCGAAGACGCTGTGGCCGCAACCGTCGCCGAGGCCACGAGCAGCGGCACTACGGCCACAGCGAGAAGCCCCGACTTCATTCTGTTCGCACTCATGCGTTTCCCCTTTGACTCGACTTCGGGTCGACTTCGGTTCGGCGGGCAGCCGTGGCGACTGCCCGACATCACGAGAATGCTGTGCATGGGAAAGGTCAGCGACATTTCGGTGAAGTCCGCAAACATTGCCGGTCATTGCGGTCTCCTCGTGGCGGGCTCCCTCAGGCCCTCACGGTCTTCGCCATGGGCAAAAGCTATGCCGCGTTTACTTCAACGTCAATGAATAAAGTCCTGAGTTCGCAGAAAACAGCAGGCCAGCATGGAGGAATCTTTGCAATGACCGTGACGGTTAATGCAAAGTGACCGGATGCCTTGTTGCAACGACCTGATCGTGAACGCAGACTGGTCCCCGGCTCCGGACCACACGAGGTGACCATCGATGCCGGGAAGCAGGCTGACGCAGCAAGACCGCCGGCACATCGCCGCGGGCCTGGCCGATGGGCTTTCGTACGCCGGGATCGCCAAACGTCTGGGCCGGCCGACGTCGACCGTCGCCAGGGAAGTGATGCGCAACGGCGGCCCTGTCGAGTACCGCGCGGACCGTGCGCACCACGCGACCGGGCAGCGCGCCCGGCGGGGCAGACGCGCCGGCGCCTGCACCCCGCCGGCCGCCGTCACCACCGCCGACCACGATGCCTACGGGCGGGACAGGGGAGCGGTGCGCGCCTACGACGAGCGGCTCACGCGACTCCTGGTCGACATGGGCTTACCGAGAATGGTGGCCGGCGTGCTCGTCTGTCTGCACACCACTGACTCGGGAAGCGTCACCGCCGCCGAACTCGTGCAGCGGCTGCGCGCCAGCCCGGCATCGATCTCCAAGGCCGTCGGTTACCTTGAGGGGCAGGAGCTGATCCGGCGCGAACGCGACGCCCGGCAGCGGCGCGACCGGTACGTCATCGATGACGACGTGTGGTTCCGGGCGATGCTGGCCAACGCCCGGCTGACCGCCACTCTCGCCGAAACCGCTCATGACGGCGCGGTCCTCCTGGGAACCGGAACACCCGCCGGGGCCCGGCTCAAGGATGTGAGCCGGGTCCTCGAACACGTCGGCCGCGACCTGACCCGGTCGGTCGAATACTGGCGAGAAGTCCTCTTCGCTCAGAGCGCTTCTCGATCCGGCGACGACGGCGACCTCACCTGCGCCCGCCAGCCGTTGGCGTCACACAGGGAAGTCCCGCGTCAGGTGTGAGATGTGTCCGGAGCGGCGGCTTCCAGGTCGGCGATGCTGCCGGACATGATCGTCCGTACGTGCTCGGTGATGTGCTCGGCGGGCCAGTCCCACCAGGCCACTGCCAGCAGCCGGGCGACGTCCTGTTCGCTGTACCGGGTGCGGACGAGACGGGCGGGGTTGCCGCCGACGATCCCGTAGTCGGGTACGTCCGCGGTGACCACGGCACCGGAGCCGATGATCGCGCCGTGTCCGATGCGCACGCCGGGCATCACCGTCGTGCCGTAGCCGAACCAGACGTCGTTGCCGACGACGGTGTCCCCTCGGCCGGGCAGGCCGGTGAGCAGGTCGAAGTGCTCGGACCACGAGCCGCCCATGGTGGGGAAGGGAAAGGTCGAGGGGCCGTCCATGCGGTGGTTGGCGCCGTTCATGATGAACCGCACCCCCGTGCCCAGCGCGCAGAACTTGCCGATGACCAGTTTCTCGGGCCCGTAGTGGTAGAGCACGTTGCGCGTCTCGAACGCCGTCGGGTCGTCCGGGTCGTCGTAGTAGGAGTACTCCCCGACCTCGATCAAGGGGGACTTCACCAGCGGCTTGAGCAGCACGACGCGGGGCTGCCCGGGCATCGGATGGAGAACGGTGGGGTCGGCAGGCACAGGCATGGGCGGGCGATTCCTTATGGGTTGCATGTCGGTATCCGTCGGTATCCGATCCCATGATCGCGGCACTGCGCTGGCCAGGACACCGATTTACCACCTGCCGGAACAGGCACCTCCGAGCCGCGGCGGCCCGGTCGCCTCAGTGCCCCACTCGCAGAACCTGCCCGGTCGTTGCTCCCTCGATCGCCCGTACATACGCCGTCGCCACCCGGGCCGCGGGCACCGGCTCCATGCCGGGGAACACCCCCTCGTACGCGGCGGCGCTCTCCGCGACGAGGCCGGGGCTCACCGCGTTCACCCGCTGCGGCGCCAGCTCCATCGCCGCCGCCCGTACGAACGCCTCCACTGCCCCGTTCGCCGCCACGGCGGCCGCTGCCCCGGGCACGGGCTCGTGCGTGAGCACCCCGGTGACCAGCGTGAACGACCCCCGCGGTGCGACGTGGGAGGCCCCTTGCCGGACGAGCTCCAGCTGGCTCAGCGCCTTGCCGCGCAGCGTGGCCGTGAAGTCGTCGTGGGTGAGCGTGTCCAGCGGCCCGAAGACGGCGTCACCGGCCGCGACCACCACCGCGTCCAGTGCGCCCGTCCGCTCGTAGAGCCGCGCGACGGCCTCCGGGTCCGAGACGTCGAGACGGATGTCGCCACTGGTGCGGCCGACGGTCACCACGTCGTGGCCGCGCCCGGTGAGGGTGGTGTGAACGGCGCTGCCGATGGTGCCGGAGGCGCCGATGAGGAGGATCTTCACAGGGGTTCTCTTTCGTGCTTCGCCGCACCGGTGCGGTATTCGCCGGCCGGAGCGTGACGGGTGGGTCTGCCACGGCCTCACCGGCCGTCGCGTCTCCGACCGTACGGACCCGCTCGCCCGTTCGAAAATGCCTTCTGGTCAGGGACTATGCTTCCCATGCATGGACGTGGAACTGCGGCATCTCAGGGCCTTGGTGGCCATCGCCGACGAGGGCACCGTCACCGCGGCGGCCGCCCGCCTGCACATCACGCAACCGGCCCTCTCCCGGACCCTGGCCCAGTTGGAGCAGCACGTCGGCACCCGCCTGGTGGACCGCGGATCCACGGGAGCGTCCCGCCGGACGGCCCTCACCGCGGCCGGGCGGACGCTGTACGACCACGGGCGGGCCATCCTCGCCCACGTCGACGCCGCCCTGGCCGACGCCGCAGCCGTCTCCCGGCCACTGCGCCTGGGCTACAACTGCGCCCTGCTGGGCCGGTCCACGGCTCCGCTGCTGCGGTCCTGGCAGCGTGACCACCCGCAGGTCCCGCTGGAACTGCGTCGGCAGGACGAGGGCACGGCGGGTCTGGCGACCGGGGCCGTGGACGTGGCAGTGGTCCGCGCGGACCCGGGCGACCCGCGGCTGCGCGCCGAGGCCCTCTACCGGGAGGACCGCTTCGCCGCGCTTCCCGACGACCATCGGCTGGCCGGGCGGCGGGAGATCGGCCTGGCCGAGCTCGCCGGGGAAACGCTGGTGACGTGGCGCGCAGTGAGCACGTCGGGGCCGGAGCTGTGGCGGCCCGAGGAGCGGCCGGCGGTCGGCGCCGAGGTGCACGACGTCGACGAGTGGCTCAACGCCGTCGCCGTCGGCGGGGCCGTCGGCATCGCAGCCGAAGGCACCGTGGAGTGCCGTACCCACCCGGGCGTGCGGTACGTCCGCGTCAGCGACGCACCAGCGGCCACCGTCTACCTCGTCCGCCCGGCGCACCCCACGCATCCCCGCACCGAGGACTTCGTTGCCGCGGTGAAGGCCCTGGTGAGTGAATGAGTGCATGGGTGAATGAGTGAGCGACGTGGGTCAGGTGGCTGACGGTTCGCTGCCCTCCGTGTCGACTCCGGGCAGGATCAGGATGCCCCAGGTGACCAGCACGGCGCCCACGCCTTCCGGGACCAGCCACCAGCCGGTGCGTACCCGCTCGCCGTAGACGAGCATGCCCAGGGCCAGGCTGACCAGCGCCTCCCCCAGGGTCAGGGCCGGCTGGGAGGCCACCAGCGGCCCTGACTCCATGGCGTTGGCCAGCAGGAACAGCGCCATGGCTCCGGACGCGACGAAACCGTAGGTCTGCCACGAGGTGAAGAAGCCGCCGGCTCCCCGCTGTTCGAAGACGTCGGTGGCGGACGACATCAACGTCGCCGTCAGGGCGTAGCCGATGGCCGACGCGGAGCTGAAGAACGCCGCGCGTGCCATGCCCCGCGGCCTGGGCAGGGCAGCGACGACGCACACGGTCATGGCGCCTGCCGTCGAGGTCAGGGTCAGGACCCACATGCCGGCGGAGACGTGGCTGTGCCCGCCGGAGGGCGCGGCGGCCACCAGCGCCAGGCCCAGTCCGAAGGCCACCATGAGGGACGCGGCCCAGCCGGCCGCGGGCAGCCGCCGTCGGGAGAACGCGCACGCGATGAGGAGGGTGAAGGGCAGTTCGGTCACCAGGATTGGCTGGACGAGTGAGAGCGAGCCGAGGTTGAGGGCCAGTGCCTGACACGCCGCGGCGCCCACGATCACGGCGATGCCGGTGAGCCACGCCGGGCTGTGGACCAGGTGCCTCACCAGGCGGACGCTGAAGGCGTCTCCCGGCGGTACGGTGCGCGCGGCGATCCGCTGCAGCACCGTACCCGTGGCGTTGGCCACGGCTGTCAACAGGGCGAACAGTGCGGAGAGCAGGGCTGGCACGGAATCCTCCGGTTCGGCGCCTCGGACGCCGGCCGTCATGGTGAACACGACGATCACACGGCCGGCCGGGTACCGGGCAGAGGCGCGCGGGCGCCGGGCACGCCGGGACTCCGCCGAGGCGCCGGCCGGGGCTACCGCTTGCGGCTGTACTTCCTCACCAGTACACCGTTGTCGAAGGCGCGGACCGAATCCAGCGCGAAGTCGGTGACCGCGAAGTCCGAGCCGAACATGGGCATGCCCGAGCCGTACACCTGTGGGTACGTCTTGATGACCAGCTCGTCGATCTCGTCGAGAAGCTCGCCCGCGAGCCGGGAGCCGCCGCAGAGCCAGATGCCGAGCCCGCCGTCCTCCGCCTTCAGCTCGCGAACCGCGCCGACCACGTCCTCGGAGAGGATCGTGACGTGCGCATCGGGCGACTCCCTGAGCGTCCGCGACGCCACGTACTCGCGCAGGTGCGCGTACGGGCTGGTGACGTTGGCGTCCAGGGCGAGCCGGTAGCTGCCGCGCCCCTGGAGCACCGTGTCGAACCGCTGGTTCTCCGCGCCGTCGAAACCGAGGATCCGGCGGCCCTCGACCGAGATGGTCTCCGGGTACTCCGTCTTGAGGAACTCCAGGAACTCGTCGGTCACGAAGGTGTACATGGACGAGGCGTCACCGCTCGGGTCGCCGATGAAGCCGTCGATCGAGCAGGCGATGAAGTACGTGAGCTTGCGCAAGGCGAGTCCTCATTCCCCGTGGGCGACGAGATGCCACGTCCAGGGCACCTCGTGGCCATCATGGCCCCGCGCGACGGTCCGGTGGGCGTCTTCCGGCGAGGCTGCGGTCCCGGGTGCGGTGGGGGTGGAACTGGCCCACGACTTCTCACGTGCGCGTTCCGGCACGTCGGCGTAGGCCGGACGACGGGGCGAACGGCCCTTGGTGGGCTCTGCTGCTGGCCTCACCGCACTGAGCAGGTCGCGTACTCGACGGCCCGTCGTCGCACCGGGCGTCGTCGAACCCGAACCCCCAGTGCACCCGCAAGGAGGTCGCCAGGAGACGGTCCTCGTCCGCGGCCGGAGCGAACCGGGCGTAGAAGTCCGCGCTGTGCGTCGCCACCACCCCGGCTCCGCACCCTCAGCCGCTGGTCACAGCGGTCACAGGACAGGCTTTAGCCTGCCAGGGGCAGGGCGGCCGCCACCTCGTTCCTCTCCTTGCGGCCGACCAGCGGGAAGATGATCTTCAGTCCGTGCTCGCTGTCCGGGGAGGAGACGACGAATGACGAGTTGAGCAGGCGTTCCTTGATCTCGGAGCGGACGAGACCGGCCCGCGGGATCGTCATCACGTGCTCCTCGGGGCGGGCGAAGGCCGGGTTGGCCCGGAAGATGAAGATGCGGCGGTCGGTCATCGCCAGGTACATGGGAGTCGGTGCCGGAATCACGGACATGGCACCCCCGCTCATGATCGCCGAGGCCGCCGCGAACACTGCCGTCCGGCGCACCGAGACGGAACTCAGGTTCACGATGGTCGTCACCTCGACCCGCTCCCCCGGTACGAGCATGGGGTCGACGGCGGCCAACAGCAGCCGGCGGCGCTTTCCGTTCACGGGTGGTACTCCTGAAGATGGGCGTGAACCGAACGGAACGATCGCGTCCGGTTGGCATACCTTGCCATACGCGACTGCGCATGGCGCCCCGCGCCTCCGGAAGGGGACGGTTCGGGGAGATGTGCGGTGCCCTTGGTGCCCCGCGGGCTGGTGGCGGGCACCGGGACGCCCGTCGCCGCTCCGGCCGACGCCGACCGCGACACCCTGGCCCCGACCGGGCAGCAGGCCCGTTGACCCGGAACCGGAGTTGTGAGCCCCGGAGTGAGGGGCCACCGAACGGAGGGGGCGCAATCAGCGGCCCCCGAGGCGCCGCGCCGGCCGCCGGTCTTCGCGCGGTCGGCCTTTCCACCGTGCCTGACCTACTTGGGGCAGACCTGGTCGTGTGCGGGCAGCTTGCCGGTGGCGAGGTGGTGGTTGACCTTGCTGTCGATGCACGCGTTCTCGTAGAGGCCGTAGATCGCATGCCGGTTGGCGCCCTCAAGGGTGATCAGCTTGGAACTCGGGAGCAGTCCGTGCAGGGCGACGGCGCCCTTGTGAGTGGTGCGCGGGTCGCCGGTGGCCGACACGATCAGCACCTTGGCGTCGTGCTTCACCTGGGTGGGTTCCTCTCGGGGCCGGTCCCAGAACGCGCACGGGCCGATGTTGTTGACCAGGGCGCCGAAGCGCGGGTACGCGGCACGGCTGCGTTCGATGTCCCGCCAGTAGACCTCGGGGTCGCGCGGGGCGACCCCGTCCCCGCAGACGATCGCGGACTGCACGCTGGCCGTCGGCGACCGCTCGCCGGTCATCGCGAACCGCAGGGTCTCCGCGAACCGGGGCGACAGCCGGGTCGGCTGCCCGGCCGCGGCCCTGGCCAGCACGGCCACCTGCTCACCGAGCGCCGCCCGGGACGTGTCGGTGTCGCTGTCGACCCCTGCGAACAGGAGGAACGGGACCTGACTGTCGTCCAGTTGGAAGGTCGCCGGGGCGGTGCCAACGGTCAGCGGGCCGTGCGCGGACGCCTTGATGACGTGGTCGATGGTGGCGAGAACCTCGGTACGAGTGCGTCCGAGGCCGTACGTCTCGTGGCGAGCGGCGGCCCAGGTGGCCCACTCGGCGAGCGCCCGCTCGTTTTCGCCGACGGACTCCTGGAGCAGCCGGGGACTGAACTTGCGTGGGTCGATGGCACCGTCCAGGACCATGCGGTCGGTGCGGCCGGGGAACATCTGGGTGTAGACGGTGCCCAGGTACGAACCGTACGAGTAGCCGAAGTAGGAGATCTTCTTCTCGCCGAGCGCACCGCGGATGACGTCCATGTCACGGGCCGTGTTGCGCGTGTTGATGTGAGGTAACACGGAGGAGTTGGTGGCATGGCACTTGGACGCCAGCCCCTTCTGGAGGGCGACTTGGCGCTCGAAGACTGCCCGGCTGAGACCGGCCGAGAAGAAACTGGTGCCGACGGACCAGCCGCAGTCCAGCGGGGTGCTGCGGCCGACGAAGCGCGGGTCGAAGCCGATGATGTCGTATCGCGGGCCGGTCTTCTTCATCCACGTACGGAATTCGGGCGGAGACTCAAGAGCGGTACCACCGGGGCCTCCGTTGTTGAGCAGGATCGAGCCGATGCGGTGGCGCGTATCGGTGGCCTTGAGCCGGGATATCGCGACGGTGAGCGTACGGCCCCGCGGGTCGGCGTAGTCGAGCGGTACGACGACGTCCGCGCACTGCACGCCGGCCTTGTCCAGGTCACGGCCCATGGTGTCGTCCGGGCTCTTGGCACAAGTGCCCCAGCGCAGGTGCTGGTCGTGGTACCGGTCGAGACCGGCTCCGGATCTCGACGCGGTGGGAGCTGCCGCAGCCGTGACAGTGGGGGCCGTGCCGAGGCAGGCGGCGAGGAGAAGGCCAACGACCGAGGTGCGGCTCGCGGCCGGACTGGGGTGGATCACGAAGCCTCCTTGAGTTGCTGAGCGTTGCGGCCGGGCCAAACGCTAAGCGGAGCAGCCGTCCCCCCTCACTACCGCTGTCCCCCCACTCCGAGTGGGGCCACCCCAACCAGCGGCCCGTCCAACGTCCCGCTTCACCCTCTCGGGGGGATTGTGTACTCGGCGGCAACAATTTTTGACGGCTTCTGCTGTGCTGGAGATAGGACATAACCGCACACCGGAGGTCATGTCATGCGCTACCGCACCGCCGCGTTGTACGCACCCGTTGCTGCAGCCCTGCTGGCTCTGACCATGTCCGCGGGACCCGCTCAAGCAGCCACCGGCACCTTCTTCTACCACGAGCAGCCAGGAGACCTCGAACGCTCCCTGACCAATCCCGCGGACAACACGTGCTTCAATCTCGGAAACGGCGGAGGCCCGATCTCCAACCAGACGAACCGGGTAGCCAACGTCTACTTCCAGAGCAATTGCAATGGCGGAATCTTCGGGTTCTTCAACCCCGGCGACAACGGCACGCTGCCCGAGTACCACAGCGTGCGGTTCACCGAGTTTCCCCCGTGACCCCGCTCAAGCGAGGGCCCATCGGACGGGTCGACCTACGGGCGGGGCGGCGCGGAATGCGCGAGCCGTGTACGGCGGAGGCAAAGAGCTCTTCGCCTCCGCCGTACATGCCCGGGCCGGCGGCGGTGTCAGGTGCACCTGCCAGTGTTGCCGCTGTGCCTAGCCCATCGAAGCGGGGAGGCGCCGGGTGACGCCGCCGCCCCGGGCGTGGCCCGCTTGCGTGCCTTACTTCTCTTCAGTGACGCAGGTGGTGTGGTTGAGGATTCCGACGGTGTCCGTCCCGCAGTTGTTGCTGGATCCGGAGGCGTTGCGGGAGTCGATGTTGGAGAGCAGACCGCCGCTTGGGCCGGTCACCTGACGGTTCTTGTTGTGGTGGGAGTTCTGTCGGGTGACGCAGCTCCGGTCGTTGAGGAGGCCGACCCGGCTGGAGCCGCACTGGTTGGAGTGCGTCGAGGCGTTCCTGCTCGCGACGTTGGACAGCAGGCCGCCCGCCCCCAGATCGATCGTGTCGGCGCTCGCGGCCCCGATACCCGCGGGGGACGCCAGGACCGCCACGGCCATGCTGGACAGAACCGCGAATCGCTTCAGTGAACCCACTAGTCCGCCTTTTCATTTCGAAGGGTGGTTACGGCTGTGAGAAGCGCGAGCGAGCGCCATGCGGCACTACCACCGGCTCTCACCCGGTTGGTCTAACGGCATGGCGCGCTCAGAGTTACGATCCGCTGAAATGCGCATCAGTAAAATCACCGCCCGGGCGGGAATGAGCTTCTCTCAGCCGCCTCTGCCAGATCCATCAGGGCCCAGAGGTTTCGCCACCACTGCTCAAGGAAGCCGTAGTGGCGAACGGTATGCGCCACGAAGTAGAGCCCGAAACGGTTGACCGCCAGGTCTCTGAGGGCGAGGCGGTACCCGGATTCCCACTGGCCCCTGTCGATGGTGGTCCGGGCATGGGTTTCGAGCGACCTGCGGTGGATTTCCGAAAGTTCCCCGACCACCGTGGCGTTGATGTCGGCGGGTTTCAGGGCGGTGCAGAGCAGTTCCGCCAGATCGTGCTGGGGAATGTGGAGGGTGGCGAGCTCCCAGTCGTACGCGCACAGCCTGCCATCGGCCCGGATGGCGAGGTTGCGCGGGTTGAAGTCGTTGTGCACGAGAGTCCTCGGCATCGCCTCGATCCGCGGCCACCAGCGGTCGATGGTCCCAATGCAGGAAACCAGGCGGTCGTGGTGACGTCCGTCGACGATGTCGGGGAATTCCTGCGCCGAGTGGTCGGCCAGGGCCCGCCACAGGTCTTTCATCTCCACCATGTCCGCGGCATTCGGAACGTGCCCGATCCACGGCATCCGGCGGAGCGACGATTCCTTGCCGTACCAGACGGAGTGGAGTTGCCCGAGGTCCCGCAGGGCGATGCCGAGGTGCCGGCGTGACCACCCGTGCCCCTTGTCCGACGTGTCCATCAGCTCCACGTCGCCGAGGCACTCCATCACGATGACGTACGCCTCCCGCCGGTCGTCGCGATAGGTTCGGTACGGCTTCGGCAGCAGGCTGGTGAACCGGGTGTCGGTCTGCTCGTACAGGGCCAGTTCCCGCACGTCGCATCCCACGAATCCCAGACGTTGGTCGAACCTGCGGTAGTGGGTCGCCACCGGGCCACCGCACAGGGCGGCGGCCAGTCCGGCCATCTTGATGACCTCCCGGTCGGTGGGCTTGACCTTGACCATGACGTCGAGCTTCTGCTCCGCGTCGTCGTGGTCGACCCTCAGCTGCATCGGAAAGAGCCCGACGGCCTTCTTCACCGTCCGCGACGTCAGCTCCGACAGCACGCTGGGGCCCATGGGAATGTCGACGGCCTCGACGCCTCTGACCTTGACGCCAGGCATTCCGGAGTGACCCAGCGCCGATTCGAAGAACGGGGCGTCGAGTTCGTCGAGCCGGAACCAGTGGACCGGCCTGTTGCGCCCGAGGCGTTCATGGGCGCTGGCGAACTGCCCGGAAACGGCTGCGGAGACCGTCGAGAGGTCCAGGGCCAGTGCGAAGCCGGCGATGATTTCCGCCAGCCGGGCCGCGGTTCCCCGGCCCGTGCACCCCATCGCTTCCAGGAGTTCGTGCTGCGTGGGGAGGTGAGTACCGCCCCCGACCGTGCCGACCGCCAGGCCGGGCAGGGTCATGCTCGCGTAGACGCCCTCCGGCGTCCGTTCGAGGATGAACTGTCCCACGCCCGACTCGTGAACACAGGCGATGTCCTGGCCTGTCGCAGCGAAAATCGCTGCGACCATGTTGGCGGTGTTCGCATTGGAGCCCAGCACTCCGCTGTGCACAGCTCCGGCCGCGATGTGCTGGTAGCCCCTGACCAGCTCGTCGGGGGTTGTCTTCAGGACTCGCTCGACGATGCCTCCTGGCAGGAGGCAGTCGGCGGACACTCTGATGCCGCGGCCTTCCGCCATGGCCTGGGACGACGCCTTCTTGTCGCCGGAGGAGTTTCCCTCGATGATGAAGGACTCGAGTTCCCCGTCGCCGACCAGGTGTGGCTGCTCCAGAATCCACTGACAAGCGTGCCAGGTGCACGCAGTGGTCATGTTCTGCCCTGCCGCGTCCCCGGTGGTGTACCTGAACCTCAGGTGAACGGTCCTGCCCAGCACCACGGGTTCGATCGAGACGAGTTCGGCATGATGGGAGACCTGCCGGATGGCCGTGCGGAGGTCGCCGAGGTGCCGGCCGATCGCCGAGCCGAACCGATCGGCGGCCGACAGCCGGAAAAAGGCGAAGACGGGTGCACGCGTCATCGCCTGTGAGACGGCGCGGGTACTGACGCCACCCGCCATGGTGACGGCCAGGGCTCCCCGCGTCGCCGATGAGACGAGAGCACCCTCCGTGGTCGCCATAGGGGCATACATCTCGCCCTGGACGTTCTCGCCGCAGAACAGCAAGGGCCCGGCCACGCCGACCGGGATTTCGACAGTGCCGACGAATCCCTCGATGTTTCCGGTCAGCTTGCCGGCATCGAGCTGTGTGTGCTGCAAGGAGCCCAGCCCCAGCTGCGTAATGGAGCGAAACCAGTCCAGCCGCTGAAGACGCGCCGACTCCGTGTAGATTCCCCTGGCGGGTACGTACCGTCCGGCGGGGCGGGGTTGACGGGACCGGCCCGGATTTCCTCCAGGGCTCATGCGGCATCACCTTCCTTTTGCGGGCACACGCTTGCCCGTTGGGCTTTTTCGGGGGCGGCAGTGCCCTGAGGCACGCCGGGGAGCGAGGAAGATCGCAGTACGAGGAGCGGGACGGCCAGGGCGACGGTGCCGATGGCCAGGGCGTTCCACAGTCCGAGCCAGGTCCCGAGGGCGCCGGCGAGGAGAGCGGCCACCGGCTGGGAGCCGTAGACGACCCAACGACTCGTGGCGAGCATGCGCCCCTGCAGCGCGGGGTCACAGACGGCCTGGCGGAGAGTGCGCTGGGGGGCGCCCTGGACGACGGCACACCCCAACTGGACGAACATTCCCAGACCGATGGCCACCTGCCAGGCACGACCGGGCGTGGCGAGCAGGAGCGGCACCTCGGTGAACGGAGCCAGGGCCAGGGCGGTGAGCATGATGCGCACCGGTCCGTACCGGACGACGAGCGGGCGGGCGACGAGCGCACCGCAGAACCCGCCCAGCGCGGCCACGCTCAGCGTCATGCCCAGTGCCGTACTGGAGTAGTGCAGTTGTCGCAGCAGGTAGACGGACCACAGCGTGGTGAGAAAGGCCATGACGGCGACGTAGGCGGTGGCAGCGAGCACCAATGGCCGGATCGTGGAATGGGCCCACACATAGCGCACTCCCTCGGCAATCTCGGTCCGGAAGGTCGTGTTCTTCGTGGCCCGCGCCGCGGCCGGTTCGGGGGTGCGGATACGGACGAGGAGGAGGGCACAGGCCAGGTAGGAAGCGACGTCCAGGTAAATGGCATGGGCGGCACCGAGGACGGCGACCATGGCGCCACCGAGCTGTGAGCCGGCACTGTCGGCCAGCGAATTGATGCCGCCGAGCTTGGAATTGGCCTCCAGCAGCCGCGAACGGGGCAACAGCGAAGGGAGGAAACTGATACGAGCGGTGGAGCCGAATACTTCCGAAACCGCACTCACCAGCGCCACCCCGTACAGCACCCCCAGGGACAACCGGCCCAGGGCGTCGGCGAGCGGGACGACGAGGAAGGCCGCACCACTGACCAGCGCCGCGCCCACCATCACGGGACGCTTGCGGTGCCGGTCCGCGAGCGCCCCGGCGGGGAGCGACACCAGCAGGGGCGGAAGTTTCTGGGCGAACGACAACAGCGCTACCTGCCAGACGGAGGCGTGCAGCGCCACCACCGCGACCAGCGGAAGTGCCACCTGTGTGACCCCGCTGCCCACGAGGTCGACGGCGTTGGCGCTCCAGTACCGGAGAAAGCCCCGATGCCGCCAGAGGCTGCCCTCCCCCGGCGCGTCGTAGCTCACCACGCCTCGCTGCCCGCCACGCCCAGCCCCTCCCGCCGTCGTACCTACGACAACGATCTACGCGGGAAAGGGTTCGGGGAGCGGGGTCATCCTGCGTCGGACCGCCGGTAGTTGGGCGGCGAACCGATGCCGCCACGTCTTCGAGCCCGGACGTCGGCCGGCGTCCTCGACGGGACCCGCCTCGCTGGGCTCAGCGGCAAGGGCTGAGGCTGCTGCCGTTCAGCGAACGGGTGCCGGGGTTGTCAGCGGATGGCAGGAGTCCACCACAGCGATCGTGGCCGTGTCGGCTTCGATGATCTTCTCAGCGAGCCTGACGGCGCGCGCAAAGTCGGCGCCGTGGAAGTATTCGCGATCGTCGTCGAGGGCGTCCTTGGGCATGGATGCCAAGAGCCCTTTCTCCCACTTCTTGCTTCTGTCGGATACGGGCGACTTCCAGCCGTCCACGAGTGAGTAGCCGTGAACGCGCGCCTCGCGGATCAGCTTCGTCAGACGATCCGGCAGGTTCGTTGTTCGACCGACCTTGACGTAGGGCACCGGGCCCGCGAAGGCCAGGATGTACAGCCGGGCCTCCCCCTTTGCATAGGGTCCGCCCAGTCGACGGCCGCGTACGTGGTTCTCCAACTCGATGACGCCCCAAGGAAAGGGCGGCGGCCGGCCAGGTGCGAGGTACCGCTGGACGGCCTCAACGCCCTGCGAATGGTCCTTGGAGGCGCGCCACTTGTGCAGCCCTGCCTCGAGAAGGCTCTCGGCCTCCGATGCCCCGCTCACGAGGCCCCGGCGGGCAGCGGCGACTGCTGCTGGTCGCCCTCCGCACCACCGTCACCGTACTCGCCCAAGCTGCGCCTCCTCCGGGTCGGATGATGGGGTGACGGTAGTGCGGTCGGCCATGCCGAGCCTGGCCTTCCCGGAGAATGGCCGATACGCGTCAGTGGCGTGACGTGCGCACCCGGGGCGGCGTCGTCTGCCGCACTGGCGTCCACCCACATGACGGACTGTGCGCCGGCGCCGGATACGCCCCCTCCGGTCCGTCCGGCTCAGTGCCACCGCTTCCTCATGCGCATGGGCTTCACAGAAGCCGTAGACGCTGACGGGAAGATCACCGGCTTGCCCTCAACCGCACTTGAGGTCCTACTGTCTCCGCACGGCCTGCACAGCCTGCACGGCCTGCAGGATCCGCACCGAAGTACCAGGAGGGGACACCCCATGACGACCCAGCAGATGTCCGACGCCGAACTCGCCGGGCAGCCCGCCGCATACTGGACCGGTGTCGCCTACGAGGCCCTCATCGCGTACACCCGGGCCCAGCAGGCCGAAAAGGGCTACACCCAGCCCCAGTTCTGGCTGCTGCGCAACCTGTCGAAGAACGACATTTCTCCCGACGGTGCCGGGATGACCCTTGCCGAGCTCCGGGAGGCCATGGCCTCCTACATCCGGCCCGAGGACGACTTGGCTGCGGAGGCCGAAGTGCTTCTGGAGCGCGGCTGGCTGACCCGGGACGCCGAGGACCGGCTGTGGCTCTCCGAGGACGGGGAACAGGCCCGCGTCGACCTCGCGCGCAATGCCCCCGCGATCCGGGCCGCCCTGCACGAGGGCATCGACGACGCGGACTACATCACCACGGTGAAGGTGCTCCAGCGGCTGATCCGCAATGCGGGCGGGACCGTCGTCTGACAGCCCGAGGGGCCGGGTGGGGTGCCCGGCCCCTGGCACGTTCCATGCGGTCGACCGTGCCGGCGTCGGCCGGGTTCACAGGTCACTGCGCAGGAGGCTGTAGCCGACGAGGTCCCGGCGGCGGCCCTTGCGCAATTGGGCTCCGCGGATGACGCCTTCCCGGTGGAAGCCGGCGCGTTGCGCCGTCTGCTGCGCGGCCACGTTCGTGACGTCGGTGGAGAGTTCCACCCGGAACACGTCGGTCGTGGCGAAGAGGTGCTCGGCGAGCAGACGGGTGGCCGTGCTGCCGACGCCGCGCCCGCGGGCGGACGGTAGCAGGACGATGCCGATGTTCCATGCCAGGCATGACACGGCGGGTCCGTAACCGACCGCGTGCCAGCTGACGCTGCCGAGCAGATCGCCCGTCACGTCATCGAGTATGCAGGCGCGCCCGATGGGGGTGCTGATGGGCAGCGGGCCGGCATCGGCCTCCCTGTCGACATCGAAGGCGCCGTCTCCTCGGGAGGCAAGGGTCTCCTCGTCCGTGGCAACCGGCTCTGCCAGCACGATGCCCTTCCGTGAAGCAAGGACGGTCCGGGCCGCGAGTCCGTCGGTCTCCACATCATTCCGCGGGGGCACGGGAGCGCCCACCGCCAGGGGCTGCAAGGCGGCTGCCTCAGCGGACAGTTCATCGTTCATCGCACACACCTCGTGCTCGCTATGAGGACCATGATGTCGCCGACCCTATGCGGGCCAGGTATCTCCGCCGTGGTTCTCCGCTGACGGCAGGCCGGGGCCGTCGACGGCCGGGTACGGGTACGGCGAGTCATGGCCGGCCGGCGCCGGCGCCGCGGCGGGTGTCAGCGGCGAAGGTCGCGCGAGATGTCGATGAGGTCCCCCGCCAGGGTGGCGACGGCCTGCTCGCGGAACTCTCCGGGGCTCAGCTTCACCGGGGTGTCGGGGCCCTTGTGTCCGACGATGACGCCGGACGGTGCCTCGACCTTCGCGGCCTGCGTTTCCGACATGTCGTCGAGAGAGTGCGCGACGGCACCGGATATCGCGCTCGGCAGGGACTTCGCCACGCTGATGTCGTCGACGGAGAACCCCACGTAGGCCGCGATCAGTTTGCCCGACTCGTCCACCACGCGGATTCCCTTCGCGATGGCGTTTCCCCCGCTCACCGTCAGCGTCGGCACGCCGTCCTCCGACTGGGTCAGTGAGAGCGTGCCGCGCTTCACCTCGGGGTTGGCCAGCGAATCGCCCGAGCCGTCGTAGGTGGTCCCTGCCGTGCGGTCGGCCATGATGCCTTCCCTTCGTCCACGCGCGTGAAGTGGATGCGTGCTGCTCCCGGCCGGTACCCCGGATCCGGGTGCCGAAGCGCGCCGCGAACGTCCCTGCCGTCGTGACGACCGTTCACCGGCTCCGGGCCGGCCAGCCCGTGACGGACACCTGTACGTCGCGGACGACCGTGCGCGGCGTGCCGTCTCCGGCCTCAGGCGGATGCCGGGCAGCCGCTCGTTCCCTACCGTGGAAGCGTGACGCGGCCCGGCGCGATGCGGAGGGAAAATGGACGACCTGGAGAACAAAGTCGCCGTCATCACCGGTGCGGCGAGCGGTATCGGCCGTGGAATGGCCGAGGCGTTCGTCGACGCGGGGATGCGTGTGGTGTTGAGCGACGTGGAAGAGGCGGTGCTGCATTCCACGACGGCGGAGCTGCGTGACGGGGGCGCGGACGTACACGCCGTGCTGGCTGACGTGTCAAAGGCGGAGGACGTCGCCTCGCTCGCCGAGTCGACGCTCAGCACGTACGGCGCCGTACACGTGCTGTGCAACAACGCGGGCGTCTTCGCCGGCACCAAGCCGAGCTGGAAGAGCACGCTCGACGACTGGGCCTGGGTGCTCGGGGTGAACCTGATGGGTGTGGTGCACGGAATCCACGCCTTCCTGCCCGTCATGATCGAGCAGGACGAGGAAGCGCACATCGTCAACACCGCGTCCGTGGCGGGCCTGATGACGGGTGGCTCGCTGTACGGTGCGTCGAAGTCGGCCCTCGTCACGTTGTCGGAGACCATTCATCTCGAACTCGTCGGCGGAGGCTTCAAGCCGAGGATCTCCGTGCTGTGTCCCGGTCTGGTCGACACGAACATCCTCGATTGCCGGCGCAACCGGCCGGCCCGTTTTGCCGATGCGGGCCCCTGGCCGGAGGGCTGGTCCATGGATGCCGCCCGGCGGGCGTTCGCACTCGGCCTCGCCCCGCGCGCCGTCGGTGACGCGGTGCTGCAGGCGATGCGCGAGGAGCGCTTCTACATCCTGACGCACCCGGAGTTCACGGAGCACCTCACGCACCGGACGACGCAGATCGTCAACGGCGACAACCCCACGCTGCTGCCCATGCCGGGCGCGTGATCCCGGCTTCACCGACGGGGCGGCGGGAGGCCGCGGAGCACGGGGACGGACGGATTGTCAGTGGCTCCGTGAAGAATGTTCGCCATGCTGCACACGCTTCCGCTGCCCCTGCCCGCGTCCCTCGTGGACCACCACCGCATGGACCTGTCCGCGCTCTACTCGACGGGATGGGGAGTCACGGCATACGACGCCGTAGTCGCCCCGTCCGGCGATACGTACGCGCTGTACGGCGTGTACCGGCACACGTGGAACGTCAGCGAGGACGAAGCGGACCCGGCCGTGGCGAACTTCGGGTACCGGATCATCACCCGCTACTCGCCCGAGGGCGCCCCGCTGGCGACCGCGCTCTGCTGCTCGTCGCTGCCGGACGGCACGCCGTCGGCCGTGGCCAACGGGAACGACATGACCCTGTGCGTCCTGCCGGACGGCACGCTCTCGGTGAACGCCCACCCCGACTGCACCACTCTGATGGCGCCCGACCTGAGTGCCGTCACGGCCACCTATGCGACGCGCGGGCGGACTTACTCGGACAAGCTGGTGCCGAGCGATCACTTCGCCAGTTCGATCAGTGTCACTCCGTCGGGCCGCCTGCTGTGCGTGACCACGGAGTACGGAGTCCACCGGTACGGCAACAGCATCGCCAACATCGTCGGGCTGGCGGACGGTGGCGCCCTGGGTGCGGGTTCCAAGCCGAGTGTGCGGGCCATCGCCTCTCTCGATCCCCGGCCGGCCCACCACACCGAGGCCGATCTGCGACCGCAGGTGCTGTACCAGGGCGAGCCGGTGGGTCTGGACAACCGGCCGAGGCCGTCACTCCTGGAGCTCCTGACACCGGAGACGGACCGCTACAGGTGGGACCGGTCCGGTCTCGGACGGCCCGCACCGCTCTCCGACGACCTCTTCGTCGTTCCGGTCTTCGCCCGTACGTTCCGTGGCGGCAGCCGCGGCCAGCCGTTCGTCTTCGCCCTGCTCAACGACCAGGGGGAGATGACGGGACGCCTGCACGGAATGGACCCGTGGCGGGACAGCCCCTTCACCGGCTTCTGCTTCACGGTGGTCGCCGACCCGGGCCGCGGCCATGCCTTCCACCTCAACCGCTACGGCCTCTACGCCTGGAACAGAGACGGGCAGCTACGGGCGAAGCTGGACACCGGGACCAAGACCTTCAAACCCCTGACCCGCTTCACCCTCATGTCCTGCTCGCCCGCCGGTGAGCTGCTCCTCGTCCACAACAAGCAGCACCTGATCCTGCGTGTGCCCATACCCGCCGACCTCGGTGACCTGGGTCAGGCCGTCGAGGCCGCGCTGCGCGGCTACGCCAAGGAGCGCACGGCCCTGAAGAAGCAGTGGGCTCCGGTCGACTGGCACTGGGTCCAGGAAGCCGCCCGGGTACACCGGCTCTGAGGGGGTGTTCCGGCGCGGCTACCCGTTGCAGAAGACGCACACGTCCCAGTGCGGCATCCCGGTGAGGACCCGGTGCCGTACGCACGAGGCCATCGCCGCTTCCTCCGGTCCGGGGAAGCCGTGGGCGGAGCCGTCGTGGAACGCCGGGTCGAACGCCTCGACCATCGTCCTGAACGTGCGCAGGTACGTGGCGACGAAGGGGGGATCGTAGGTCAGTTCGTCCCACCGGTGCTCACTCAGAGCGAGGTCGATGACGCGCAGGACGAACGCCTTGTTCCTCATCCGCTCCTCGGGCGACGCGCCCCAGTCGACCTCTTCGAGCTCGAACCCGACGACGCCCCGGCCCATGCAGTTCTGGTCCTGGAGGGCGAGGAGGGCGGCGAACCGGAAGTCCCACGGCTCCTCGACGAGATCGGACACCGCAAGCGTCAGCACCTCGACGAACACCTCCGTGCCGCCGTTGCTCATGTAGAGGTCCAGTTCCCCGCCCCCGAAGACGTTACCCATAGCGTCACCCTAGGCCGGCGGCCCGGTGCGCCGGCCACCGGCTCATCCGGAGCCGGTCGCCCCGTTGGTGGGCTGCAGGAGGAGCAGGGCGATGTCGTCGGTGTGCCGGCCGGTGGGTCGGGTGTGCTGGACGAGGCTGTCGATGAGGTGGTGGAGGGCCAGGTCACCGGAGGCCGCGAGGTGCCGGGCGAGTTCGGCGGTGGTCCTGCCGATGTCGGTGCCGGGGATTTCCACGAGGCCGTCGGTGTAGAGGGCGAGGACGGCCCCGGCGGGCACGGTCAGGGTGGTGACCGGGTAGGGCGCCCCGAGACCGAGCCCCAGCGGTGGACCGGGGTCGACGTCGACGACGTACCCCGGCCCGCCCGGATGCCGCAGGAGCGGGGGCGGATGCCCGGCGCTCGCGAGGACCGCCCGGTGGTGGGCGAGGTCGAGGTGGGCGTAGAGGCAGGTCGCGAAGCGGCCCGCCTCCAGGTCGGCGAGGTCGCGGTCGGTGCGGATGAGGACCTCGTCGGGCGTCGCGCCGGCGGTGGCGTGGGAGTGGACGGCGGTGCGGACCTGTCCCATGAGGGCGGCGGCCGTCACGTCGTGGCCCTGTACGTCGCCGATGACCGCGGCGGCGGTGGTGTCGGTGAGACGGATGAGGTCGTAGAAGTCGCCGCCCACGTCGATGCCGTAACTGCCGGGCAGATAGCGGGCCGCGACGTCGAGCCCGTTCATGGCGGGCAGGGTGTGGGGCAGGAGGGTCTGCTGGAGGGCGTGGGCGAGGTTGTGCTTGGCGTCGTAGAGGCGCGCGCGGTCCAGTGCCTGGGCGATGAGGCCCGCCAGCGGCGTGAGGACGGAGCGTTCACCGGCGGTGAAGGCGTGCGGATGGTCGTAGGCGAGGACGCAGCAGCCGATGGGGTGGCCGGAGGTGATCAGCGGAAGGATCGCCCACGCCTGCTTGTCACTGATCTGGGGCGCCCGGGGGTAACTGCGGGTCAGTTCGGCGCGGTCGGCGAAGAAGGAGGGTGCGCCGGTGACGAGGGCGCGGCCGACAGGGGTCAGGTCGGCGTCGATGGGCAGGCCCTCAAGGCGCGCGATGACGTCGGGCTCGTAGCCGCGGTGACCGATGGCCCGCAGCCGGCCGGCTTCAGCGGTGGACATGATCATGCCGCGGGCGCCGAAGGCGGGCAGCACCTGATCGGCGGTCAGGTCGATGACGTCCTGGACGCTCACGGTCTCGGTGAGTGCGGCGGCCAGGTGCATCAGCCGGAAGATCCTGCCCGTGGAGGGGGCGCCGGGCGGTGGCGCGCCGGGGGCCTGCTGGTCCGGGCGGGCGCCGGTGGGGCACGGCGTGATGAGGACGCTCATACCGCTGTCGTCCGGGTAGAGGCGGAAGTCGAGCCGACGGTCCGGTGGACGCAGGACCGTCATGGCGAGCGGTTCGCGGCTGCTCACGGCCGTGCGGTAGGTGTCCGCGCAGTCGGGGGTGTCCAGCCAGGGGAGGGACTGCCACGGCAAGGTGCCCAGCAGATCGTCGGCGGAGCGGCCCAGCAGTCCGACGGCGGCGGTGTTGAGGAAGGTGATACGGCCTTCCATGTCCAGGGCGAGGGCACCGAGGGGCAGACGTTCGACGAAGCCGGACGCCGCGCGTGCGGAGCGTCCCGGTCCGGCGTCGGTGTGGTGCACGGGTACCAGATGGGGCCGTTCCGGTATGGCCGGCGGGTGTGCGGCTTCGTCCAGAACCCGGGCGATGCGCCGGGCGCTGAACACGATGTGCCCGCGTCGGCGAAGGGTGAGGTGATCCGGACGGGTGGGAGGCCACAGCAGCACCAGTGCTCCCCAGCAGCCGCCGACGCCCCTGAGCGGGGTGGCGGCCAGCGCGAGCTGGAAGGGAAAGGCCATCGCGGCGCGCGGGTAGCGGCGGGCCATGTCCTCCTGGGAACCCACCCACACCAGGCGCTCCTCCCGCACCGCCTCCGGGAGCGGGGCCTGGGAGGCCAGGGGCATCCGCCACCAGGGCTCGGCGGCGTCGACCGCGGTCCCGCACATCACCACCAGGCCCAGGACCGGTTCCTGTGGGTCCAGCAGATAGACGCTCCCGGCCATGGCCCCCGTGCGGTGCACGGCGGTCGCCAGCGCCTCGCCCAGGGGATCCGTCGCACCCGGCTGCTCACTGCGCCCAGTCACAGAGGAGCTCCTCACCGGCCGGGGGTTCTGCCGGCGCGGGCGGAGCCGGGCGCAGCGGACCGGACGCCCTGCGGGTTGCCGTCACCGGCCCGCACTCGCGCCCGCGGCAGCGCCGGACGCGGGTCGTGGCGGACGGCGCGCTACGCCTGGTGAGCGCGGCTCCACCGTCCTCATTCGGACCATACTCCCGTCCGGCGGTGACGGCATGCCGAGACCGACCCGACGCCCGGCCGGGCCGCCCTCCTCGTCGCCGTGCACCTCGCCGTCGCCGCACGGCCGGGTTCGCGCCGTGGGACCGTTCTCTCCCCGGCAGCGCTAACTGGCCCTGGCCGCGCACACCACCGTGTCGGTGGGCCGGCTCGGCCGGCAACCGGGGGCCGTGCAGGGCGCGTACGTGCGGCTCTGCTGGCACTGCTGTCGGCCGTGGTGCTGTCGGTGTTCGAGCCGCGGGGAGCGACCGGCTACGGGTGGCGCGCGGCCGCCCGTGCCAGGGGCGGCGCGCAGCCGACGGGGAACCGAGCCCGTCCGCCCGGCCGAGGGACCGCGGCAGCGGAGGTGACCGGGGTGACGGAGGTGACCGGCCGTGCCCCGTAGCGGCACGGCCGGGCGGTCAGGCCGGCGCGGACGCCGGCGCCCGGGTGCGGGCGAGGAGGGCGCTGAGGACGGTGCCCAGCAGGGCCACGGCCGTGAAGGCGATCCAGATCGCGGAGGCCGAGGCGATCAGCAGCCAGGAGCCGGCGACCGGGACGGCCACCGAGGCGAGGGACCAGGATGCCTGATAGACCGACATGCAGGTCGCCTCCGAGCCGGGTTCCGCGAGGTCCGCGGCGTAGCCGTCGCTGGCCGGGGCGATCACGATCTCGCCGAGCGTGTAGAGCGTCATCGCGACCAGCGCGACGGCCAGTGTGACCGCGGGCAGCACCGTGTCCCCCAGGGGGGCGATCAGCGCGAAGCCGAGGCCGGACACGGCGTACAGGGCGCCGCCGGCGAGCATCATCCGCGGGGCGGGACGGTCCGCGGTACGTTTGACCAGCGACTGCTGCAGCAGCACGACGAGGCCGCCGTTCACGGCCAGTACGGTCCCCGCCGCCCAGCCGTCCAGGCCGGCGTGGTCCACGAGGTACAGGCCGGTGAACATCGACACGACCGTGGCGCACACCGCGAAGCAGGTCTTGGCGGCGCTCAGCAGGGCGAAGCCCGGCAGGCGCAGCACCTGCAGGGCGCCACCACCGGTCGGCTCCCGCTCGGCCTTCCGCCGGGCGGCCTCTTCTCCGGCGGCCGGTGCCGACGCGTCGGCCTGTCCGCGCAGTCGCAGCAGCGCCGCCGCGGTGACGGCGAAGCTGACCGCGTTGATCAGCACGATCACGCGGAGGCCGGTCGCGCTCTGGGCCGAGGCCAGTGCGCCGCCGGCCAGGGACCCCAGGCACAGGCCGATGTTGCGGGCCCAGCCCACGGTGCTGAACGCTCGTCGCGCCTGGGGGCCGCGCGCCAGCCGGGCGATGGTGGCGCCGAGGGAGACCCACACCGCCTTGTCCAGTACGGCGGACAGCACCAGCGCGCCCACGGCGACGGGGGCGGGCAGGGTCAGTGCGTAGAGGACGAACAGCGGGGCGCGCACGGCGTTGCCCGCGATGAGCGAGCGCATCGAGCCGTACGTCTGTACCAGGCGTCCCAGGGGGGCGCTTGCCAGGATCAGCACGAGGTTCGCCACCGTGAGTGTGGTGCCGACGGTTCCGACGCCCAGGTGCTGCACCCGTACGAAGTACAGCAGCGCGAACGGCATGAACATCCCCGAACCCACCGCGTCGACGATCATCGCCGAGACCATGAGCCGGGGCAGCGGTCCCTGACTCGTGCTGCTCACGCGTCGGGCACCCTGGTCAGGCCGAGGAGATCGAGCAGCCGGGAGTTGGCCCGGGACAGCTGTGCCAGCAGCTCGCCGCGGTCCGGTCCGCTGCCCAGGACGTAGCCGGCGCGCCACCAGTTGGCGTCCACGGCGCCCAGGGTCGTGCCGGGCGGCAGCAGGCGTTCGGCGTGCGAGACGAGCGGCAGCCCGTCGCGCACGCCCGCCATCGTTGGGGCGTCGGCCACGGTGCCGGTGGCGGCCACGAACTCCACGGCCGCCACCTGCGGCGTCCGCTCCGTCCGGGGGCGCGCGGGGTCCTGGTCGCCGAGGGCGATCGAGAGCGCGGCGTCGTACAGGTCCAGCCCGGTGGCCCGCAGCAGCACGTCGCTGATCAGCCCGCCGGCGGGACGGAAGGCCGCCTCGATCAGGTGCCAGCGGTCGCCGTCGTGCTTGGCCTCCAGGTGCAGCACGGCGCTGTCGATGTCCAGGGCCGTCACCACGGTCTCGACGAAGCGGGTCGCCGAGGGGGCCAGCCGCTCCTGGGCGGCGGGGTCGATCACATGCCGGGTCTCCACGAACGACGGCGGTGCGGCGCAGGTCTTCTCGGTGACTCCCACGAACAGGACGCGTCCGCCCGAGACGACGGCCTCCAGAGACACCTCGGGCCCCGGCACGAAGTGCTCGACGAGGGCCTGCGGCTGACCCGTCGTGTTCCGCACGGCCGCTATCGCGTCGGCGAGGCCGGCCGGGTCGGACACCCGGCGGACGCCGAGGCTGGCCGCGCCGTCGACGGGCTTGACGATGACGGCGCCGGACGGTGCGGAACGCAGCAGTTCCGCGGCCTCGTCGGCGTCCGCGGTGAGGGCGAAGGGCAGTCCGGCCCCGGTGCCGGCCAGGCGGCGGCGGACGTCGGCCTTGTGGGCCAGGCCGTCGGCCACGGCCGTGCCGGCGCCGGGCAGGCCCCATTCCTTCGCGAGCCGGGCGGCGATGCGGGTTCCCCAGTCGGTCAGGGCCAGCACGCCGTCCACCCGGCCGGCGAGCGAGTCCAGCAGGTGCAGGTCGGGTCCGGGGTCCTGATGGTCCGTCAGGCGCCAGGCGTGGTTCTCGGTGGCCAGGCGGTCGTAGCGGGAGTAGGCGGTCTCGTCCACGAGGATCGTGTCGACGCCCCTGCGCTCCGCCGCTGCGAAGAATCGTTCACGCAACGGTCCGATGCCGATGATCAGGACGGTGGGAGGGTGGTGCACGGCGACCTCGATCCTTCAGGGGTGGCAAGAGGGGCGGAATTGAACGGGTGGGGTCCGGACCGTGGCGGGCCCGGGTCCGTTGGCGTCGGCGGGACGATCGCCGGTCACAGGGTCACGCGCGCCGGGCCGGTCCCGGGGCCAGGGACCGTCAGGGGCGGGCGGCGAAGGCCGCGTCCGTACGGCGCAGCAGTGCGCCGTGCGCGACGGCGCCGGGCGGTACGGCGCTCAGCAGCGGCTTCGCCGTGGCCCCCCTGCGCAGTTTGGGGGTGCCGCTGCCGGGGCCGAGCAGGACCCGGGTGGCTCCTGTGCTGCGGGCCAGTCGCATGGGCAGGTAGTAGGCGGCGTGGAAGTACGCGCCGGTCTCCTCGCTGCCGGGGCCGAGCCCGACCATGCGCAGCAGGACGTCGCGGGTGCCCAGGGCCAGGGTGGCGCTCGCGACGGCCCGGCCGGCACGGTCGCGGACCAGCGCCACGCCGTAGCGGGGGCCGAGGGCGGTGCGCAGTCGTTCGTTGACGCGCAACAGGCGGGCCGGGTCGCCGGGGATGCCGTGCTTCTCGTCCGCGCACGCCTCCAGGCGCGCGACGTCCTGCTGGATCTCGTCGGTCACCGTGTCGCCCCGGTGGATCTCGGCTGTCGCGCCGGCCTCGCCGAGCGAGGCCAACTCACGCCGCAGCCGGCGGCGTCGGTCCGCAGGGAAGCGGGCGAGGTAGCCGGCCTCGTCCGCGCCGATGTCCTCGATCAGGAAGTACTGGTCGGTGATGCCCACGTGCCAGCCGCGGTCCCTCAGGACCGGCAGCACCGGGTCCGCCTCGTCGAGGTGGAGGAAGGTGAGCAGCCGTCCCCGGGCCTCCGCGTGCTCTTCGAGAGCGGTGACCAGGGCACCCGCGTCGAAGGCGGGGCCCGCGGCACCCGGCGCCCCGGCCGCCGCGCCGTCCGTCGATGCGCCGGACTCCGCGGTGTCCGCGGGAACGTGCGTGGGGAAGACGGACCGGCCGTAGCCGAGGGCGCAGACGTTCAGCTGGCGCAGCCCCTCGGCCCGGGCCTGCGCCAGCTCCGCCTCCGGCTGTGTCACGTCGCGGCCCGTACCGGCCACGATGTCGGTGCAGTTCATGCGGGGAAATCCGGTGTGGTCGTCCTGGGTGCGCACCGCGCAGGCCGCGCGGGCGGCCGGGACCTCCAGGAAGTGCACGCCGTCCTGGGGCCACCGGTTCGCGGTGAGCCATGCGGCCGAGGCCCTGGGATCCTCCGGACCGGCGCTCCAGTAGCCGGCGGACAGGCCGTCCGCCGTGGCGTACTCCCTGAGCGTCACCACGCCACCCCTCCCACTGCCGCGTGCACCCGGCCCCACCATGCCGGGGCGGGGGCCTCCCCGCCCCGGGAAGCGTAGCCGAGGTGATCGTCCGGGCCACGCGCGAGGAATATCACGAAGTCGCCCCCGCGGGACGCCTGGCGGCCAGGGCGCTGATGTGCTCGGGTGCGGTTCCGCAGCAGCCTCCGACGAAGCCGAGCCCGAACTCGGTGGCCCAGCCGTGTGCCAGGTCGGCGAAGGCGGCGGGCGACAGGGCCGGAGGCAGGCTGTGCGTGCTGTGCTCCCATTCGTCGAGCGCCGCGCGGTCCTCCAGGTTGGGGTAGACGCCCACGGTCACACCGAGGTCGCCGAGCAGTTCCAGTGCACGGGGAACGGCCGCGTGGGGCAGGCAGTTGACCGACACGGCGCTCGCGCCCGCCTCGACGCAGGCCCGTGCCGCGTCCCGGAGCGCGTCGCCGTCGGGGAGCGTCGCCTCGGCGGTGACGACGAAGCTGACCCAGGCCGTCAGCCCGCGCTCGGCGGCGGCCTCGACGGCGATCACCGCCTCCCGGCGGGTGCACTGCGTCTCGACCAGGACGAGATCGGCCTCCGAGTCCGCCAGGACGCCGGCCATCCACCGGTGTTCGCGGCGCAGGGCGTCCCGGTCCGGGGTGAGGGCCGGGGTGTAGCAGTCCTCCACGGGGGCGACCGAGGCGGCCACCAGTGCGTGCGGCGCGGCGGCGTCCCGGCGGGCCCGTACGGCGCAGTCCACGGCCCGGTGGACGTAGTCGGCGTGCTCGTCCTCCGCCACGCCCATGCGGGACAGCGCCCGGGTGTTGGCGCGGAAGGTGTTGGCGGTGAGGACGTCGCTGCCGGTGCGCAGGAACTGTGCGTGGACGCCCACCAGCGCGTCCGTGCCCGCTGCGTCGCGCAGCGCCGCGCTGGTGAGCCAGGGCTCGGCGATGGCGATGCCGGCCGCCTGCAGGCCGGTCGCCGTACCTCCGTCGAGGATCCTCGGACGCGGACTCATACCAACTCCTCGCAACGTTCCACGACGTCGTGCGCAGCGCTCTGCGCACGACCCCACTCCAGGAATTCCGCAACCCATTCGGACGGCATGAGATTGACTTTCTGATCCGCGAACGGGCGCTCCGAGGGAGGGATCCAGTCGTCGTCACCACAGCGTGGAACGGAACCGTCCGCCCGGAGGATGTGCGGTCCGTAATAGAACCACGAAATCTGCCCGACAAACTCGTTGAGCACCGCTCCGTGCACCTCGGGGGAAAACATCCCCAGATGCGCGTAGGCCACGGCCAGCTCGCCCCGGAGGTTGAACGGGGCCCGGGCCAGATAATGCCCGAAGTAGTCGTGCGTGGCCCGCAGGACGTCGTTGTGGAGGGCGCGGGCACCGTCGATCTCGACGCCCGACCGCAGCAGGAGCGGGTTGTCCGGGTCCTCGTACCCCGCCGGCCCGTGCCCGTGCTCGGTGGGGTAGACGTACAGGTCCTCCCCCGCGTCGAGGGCGTCGCAGAGCTCCCGGGACGTGCCGTAGGGCTGCCCGGGGTGCGGGTAGAGGCGGACCTTGATTCCCATGTCGGTCATGCAGGAGAGCTGAGCCCTCGCCTCGTCGGCCATCTGCAGGTACTGGTCCCGGGCTTCGGGGTCGTTGGGCCGGTGCGGCTGCTCGTGGAAACGGCCGGCTATCTTGCGGACCAGCTCTTCCGGTATATCGGAAGCCTCGAATCCCGCATGTAAGGTCCCGCTCCCCAATTGACGCGACGCAGGTAGGCCCGAGCGACCTCACGGACATCGACGACCATGCAGATACCCCCCGTGGGTGCCTGTTCCGGTAAACATTCCATTCATGCAGCCGTTACAGACGCCCATCTTGATCGTCGGAACCAGGCCCTACAAGGACATGGCAGGTTCCTGACAGGCACACCGGCCCGGTGGTCACGCGCAGGAGACGAGGACCATCGCCGTGGCCGCCAGTGCGGCGTAGACGGCGGCCGCCACGCGGAGGCCGAAGCGCAGGAGGGTGTGCTCCGAGACGTCACCGGTCTTCGCGCGGTCGCCGGCCACCGCCAGAATCAGCATGATCATCGGTAGTGAGGTGAAGACGGTGTGGCCCGCCGCGCTGTTCTGCAAGGCCGCGAACCACGTGTCGAGTCCGGCGCCGCTCGGGGCGAGCCGCTCCTGAAGCGGCATCATCATCGCGTTGCCGCCGACGTTCGAGCCGGTGATGAAGCCGCTCAGCATGCCGAGTGCGGGTGCGGCCAGCGCGACGACCAGCGGCGGAGCCCCGGCGACCGCCGACCCCAGCTCCCCGATCATGCCGCTGTCGGCCATCAGCCGGCCGAGGACGACGAACCCGGTCAGGGCCAGCAGCGGCCGGCCGACGCGTGCCAGCGCGGCGCGGGCGTCCGGGCCGTTCGGGCGTCCGCCGTCCAGGAGGAGGGCGGCGGCCAGCAGGGGCAGGCCCGGTGAAGTCAGGAGCGCGAAGCTCGCGTTGCCCGCGTGCAGTGCCACGGCAGGGACTCCGGCGGCCGTTGCCGCGCGGGTGAGGGCGATGCCGCCGAGGACGAGGCCGTAGGCGTGCAGGACCGCGCGCGGCGGCAGCAGCCGGCCGGTGGGCTCCGCGCCGCCGGTGCGGGGCCGGCGGACGGCGCAGAGCGTCAGGCCGATGCCCGTCGTGAGCAGCCCGGCCATGACGCCCGCCGGCTGGACCACACCCGCCCGGTTGAGCGCCAGCAGCCCGAGCGAGAGCGCCCCGCCCGCGGCCGCGGCCACGGCGGAGGTACGCAACCGGCGCTGCGGCCGGGCCAGGAGCGCAGCCCAGACGGTGACCAGCGGAAAGACCAAGCTGCTGGTGACCGCCGTGGCGGTGCCCAGAGCGGACACCTCCGTCCCCGTGAGCGTGGCGCCGATGACGGTGGCGAGGCCGAGGGTGCCCCAGGGCATGATGTTCATGCCGAGCATGGCCTGCCGCAGGGCTGTCGGAGCCGGCGCGAGGGCGAGCAGCACGGGCACGGTGACGAGCAGCGACACCCCGAAGCCGGTGAGCGACTCCACCGTGGGGGCGATACCCGCCACCACCAGGGCGATCTTCGCGGGTCCCGGCAGGGGCAGTCCGCGCACCCACTCCTGCAGCGACCGGTGCACCTCCCGGCGGGTGAGCACCTGACTGAGGTAGACGCCGGGCAGCATCACCGCGGCGGCGTTCAGCACCAGCAGCCCCGCTCCCCCGGCCCCCGTGGCCAGTTCGTCGCCCGGCAGCGTGAAGTCCGGCAGCCACCAGATCAGTGCCGCCGCGAGGGCGGCGCCCGCGAGGGCCGCCCAGTGCGCGGGCCGGCGTAGCCCCGTGATCATTCCCAGCACCATGACGAGCGGGGACACCGCTATTGCCCACACCATGTGTTCAAGCCGCCTTTCGTCTCTCGCTGCACGGCTGCGGCACAGCTTGGCGGCGCGGGCGGGTGGCGGTCTTGAACGAAAGTCGCGGAATGATCGCCACGCTGCGCGATGGGGTTCAGGGACGGATGGCTCCCGGCGTCACCCCGAAGTAGCGCTTGCAGATACGGGTCAGGTGCGCCTGGTCGGCGAAGCCCGTGGCCGCCGCCACCTCTGCCGGCCTCTGGCCGGCCAGCAGCAGGCGGCGGGCCCGGTTGGCGCGCAGCCGCAGCAGATAGGCGTGCGGCGGCAACCCGTACGCCTGGCGGAAGGCGGCGATGAGCGACGCCCGCGGCATGCCCGCGGCGGCGCTGAGCTCCGCGACGGTGACGGGCTCGGTCCACCGGTCGTGCAGCAACTGCCGGGCCAGCTCCGGGCCGCGGCGCACGTCCCGCGGGGCCCCGGCGGCGGACACCCGGCCGGTACGGGCGTGCCGGCGCAGCACCGCGCCGAGGCCGCCGATCAGCAGGGACTCGGCGGTGAGGGGGTCGGCGGCGCGCTCCTGCTCCCGGTGGACGCACCGCAGCCGGGAGAACAGCCCGGCGTCCCGCACGGCCGTGTCCGGGAACCAGACGTTCCGGGCCCCCAGGTGGGCGTGGGCCAGCTCGTCGACCATCGCGGTGTCGAAGTAGAACATCCGGTACCGCCAGCCGGACTCCGCGGCGGCGAAACCGGTGTGCACCTGCCCGGGGTTGAGGATCACCAGCTGCCCGGCCGGTATGACGACCTTGCCGCCGGCCACGTGCAGGCCCTCCGCGCCCTGCTCGATGACGCCGACGGAGAGCTGCTCGTGGCTGTGCCGGTCGAAGGCGAAGTGTTCGAAACGGGCGGCCAGCAACTCCACCTGCGGGCTGCCGGCCGCGGTCCACAGCCGCGCGTGCTCGCCTCCCGCTCCCATCGGCGCATGATCGCAGACGGGCGCGCCGCGGCCTATGGCTCCGCTCACAGCGTCGGCGGCGTCGGCCCTGCTCGTCGAGGCGGAAGCGGAGGTTGTCATGTGGCAGCCCCGCCTCCTCACGCCGCGTGAAGTTCAGGCCCGCCCGCGCGGGACGGCGTCGGGATCCCGCTCCCGCACGCCCGGGGCACCGGCCTTCCGGAGGCTGCGTTCCGCGGCCACCATCAGGGCAGATGCCCAAGAGAGAGGGAAACCTCATGAAATCGAGGACCTTCCGCCTCGCGCCGGCGGTGGCGGCGGTCACCGCGGGGCTGCTGATGGCCGGAACGGCGGGGGCGGCCGTCGCAGCTCCGTCGGAGGAGTCCCCCAGCCCGACGAGCAGCGCCGCAAGCCCGCAGGACGACGAAACGAAGGGCTGGGAAAAGCACGGCCCCTATGACGACGAGAACTCCTGCCAGAAGGCCGGCAAGGAGGGCCAGAGCCACAACAAGTGGCGCGAATACAAGTGCAAGCGCGAATACAACAACGACAAGTACCGCTACTACTGGTGGCTGTACACCCACTGACGGACAAGTGAGTCCCACCGCTCCGTGCCTTCCGGGCGGCCACCCGGAAGGCACGGAGCCGAGGTGAGCCTCACCCTCCTGCCTGCCCGGTCCGGGCCGGGCTTGTCGCGGCCGGGCGGCGGTGTTTCGCCCAAGACCGAATGAGGACGACGTGGTGGGGCACCGGCCCGCAAGCTGGGTCCGCGCACCAGCACGAACGACAAGTCCGGCACGTGACATGGAGGAGAACGTCATGCAGTTGACGCGTACGGTCAGGGCGGCGGGCATCGTGGCCGCCACCGCGTTCCTGGGGCTCGGCGGAATCGCCACCCAGGCCCAGGCGTCCTCGCAGGCCCCTGCAGGCGTCCCCCGCTACACATGCGACTACACCGACGACGAGCCGACCCTCTCGCTCGGTTCCAAAGGGCTGCCGGTCAAGCAGGCCCAGTGCCAGCTGGACAGCGTGCTGGACCGGCACGTCAAGTACGACGGCGACTTCGGGCCCGACACCAAGAGAGCGACCCAGGCGTTCCAGCAGTGCGCCGGGCTGCCGGCCGACGGCATCATCGGTCCCAACACCTGGCGCGAGCTGAATTACTGGTGGTGGAACAACATCGACTGCCACAAGTAATCGGCACTGCTGCGGCCTGAGGCAGCAGCACCCGCACACCGGGCGGCCCGGCCGCGGCAAGGGTCCGGGCCGGGCCGTCCCGGCGTCTCAGCCGTTCCATTCCTCGGCGAGGACGGACCAGACCTCCTTGTCGTGCCGGACTCCCCGGTACGGGTACGCCTGCCGCAACACGCCCTCGCGGGTCATCCCGAGGCGGCGTGCCACCTCAATGCTGCGCTTGTTGGCCGGGGTGGTCCGCCACTCCACGCGGCTCATCCCGCGCTCCCGGAAGGCCCAGTCGATGAGTATGCGGCTCGCGCGGTACACCAGTCCGCGGCCCTCCCCCGCCGCCTCCAGCCAGCAACCGACCTCGCAGACACCCAGGGCGGCGTCGAAGTGCGGGAACATGACGCCGCCGACCAGCACGTCGTCCAGCCAGATCCCGTAGATGCGGGCGGCGTCCTTGGCGTGGTTGTCGGCGTAGCCCTGGAGGACGGCGGTCGCGGATTCCAGGTCGGTGCTGCGCGTCGCCCACGGGATCCAGGGGTCCACCGTGGGCCGGGCGCGGTCCATGTGGTCGAGGAACTCCTGTGCCTGCCAAGGCTCCAGGGGGCGCAGCTGGGCGTTGTCGTCGAGCGGTAGGGCGAACACGGGGTCCTCCGTGGGCGTCGAGATACGTAACGAGCGTTCGGTACGTATCCTAGCCCCATGGCACCTGCTCCTGTCGATCATGAAGCCCGCCGTGGGGACGTCTCGCAAGCCGTGTGGCGCGTACTGGCCGCCAAAGGGTTCGGCGGCCTGACGCTGCGCGCCGTGGCAGCCGAGATGGGCGTCTCCACCGGACTGCTCATGCACTACTTCCCGGCCAAACGCGCCCTGGTCGTCCACGCCCTCGAACTCCTGGAGAAGAGCAGCGCCGACCGCCCCCGTCGCGCCCGCCCCCAGGAGGGGCTGGCCGCGCTCCGCGTCCTCCTGCTGGACACCCTGCCGATCGGCCGGGACAACACCGCACGCAATCGGATCTGGGTCAGCTCGTGGGACCTGGCCCTGGCCGACGAGGGCCTCTGCGCCGACCAGGGAGAGCGCTACGTCCGTATGCGCGCTGCTCTGCGCCCCCACCTGGAGGCCGCCCGGGCGCTCGGCGAGATCCCGGCCACCGCCGACGTCGACCACCTCGCGGCGGCGGCGGTCGCCTTCGTCCACGGCTTGGTGGTCCAGGCCCTGTTCGATCCTCAGCGGTTTTCCGCGGACACGCAGGCTGCAGTGGTCGACGCCTTCGTCGATGGGCTCCGCAGCGGTTGAGGGGCTACGGGCGTCCCGGCGGCCGCTCGGGCGACTGCGTACCGGACGACGCGCCGCCGCCGGCGCCCGGCGCCTTCGACTCGTCCTTCTTCCAGGGGCCGACCCCCAGCTTTCCCGTCGTGCCCAGGTCGAGCTCCGGGGTCACCGTCACGGGGGCGGCACCCGGCGTCGCCCGCACCCTCACGTACGGGGCGTTCACGGGGTCGCCGCCTTCGACGGTGTTGCGCCAGACGAGAAGGGCGTAGGCGCGTTCGCCCGGCTCCAGGGCCAGCGGCTGAGGGACGCCGTCGGCTCCGGTGCCGGTGGCGATGGCGCTGCCGCCCTGCAGGACCTTCACGCCGTCGACGGGCTTGTGGGCCTTGTCGAGGAGCTGGAGCTCCGGGTAGCCGTTGAGCCGCGTCGTACGCGTCCCGCAGTTCTCCAGGTTGATGCCCGCGAGGCGGAGCCCCATGGCGGCATCGCCGTCATCGGTGTAGACGCGGACTCCCGAGGGCGGGCAGGAGCCCGCCGGGGAGGGCGCTTCGCCGGTGGGGACGCTCCTCACTTCGGCGATCTTCACGCGCGCCGGGCCTCGCATGGCGGAGGGCAGCGCGGCGGTACCGCTCAGGGTGACGGTGCGCTTCACGGTCCGGCCGGGCTCGACGGACGGGATCGTCTCCTTCTGACTCGCCAGCGCCTCTCCGGCACCCGACAGGAAGGTGAACGTGATCGTGTAGGTGAACGGCTCGGCCTCGTGGTTGGTGACCTCGAACTCCGCGCAATGGCCTGCGTCCCGGCTCACACCGGTGATCCGGACGCCGTCGGAGGCCGTGGCCGTACCGGAGGGCTGTGCCCCGCAGGGGGAATCGTGAGGAGGAGCGTCACTCCGCGAGCCGGCCTTCCCTTCCGATCCGCACGCTGCGAGCAGGAGGACACCGGCCATGAGGACGGGAAGGGAGAGGAGAGGGCTGCGCATGTGCCCAAGGAGATCAGGGCAGACCACGACAGGCTATGACGGAAGCCACGCGCGCCGTCACAGTCGCGTCACAACGAGCGCGCCGCACGGGTGGGGAGCGCAGCCCATTGTCCCGATCCTCCTCATGCGGCTGCCTCCTTGCCGCCGACGGTGTCCGCCATTGCGCGCCGGACGTCTTCGAGATAGCGAAGAATCGTTTTTTCGGCCTGTTCCGTACGCGGGTGGCGGAAACTCACGTACGCGCCCTCGTGGGTGCGGTTGATCCACAGGTAGACCTCGTGCGGATGAATCCGGTGGCTGCGCACCATGGCGGCCTTCCAGTCGGCCCATTGCCGGGCCCCGGGTACGTGCCGGAAGTCCATGTACGAGACGACGAACCGGGGTTCCACCGGTGCTCCGAGCAGCTCCGTGACCCTGGTGACCGGCACCTCCGCCATCCGCCGGGCCTCCTGCAGCGCCGCCATGGCACGTCCCGTCAGGGCGGCGAACCCGTCCTCGGCGCGGACCGCGAACCGCAGGGGCGCCAGCCCCACGTACCACCCCACGGACCACGTCCACTGCGCCTGGTTGCGCGTGTGGAACGGCATGAGCGTGCTGAAGCTCCCCCGCTTCCGGGTGACGTCGCCCTGTACGTCGGCCGCCATCGCCAGGCAGGCCAGCAGGCCGGCACAGAAGCTGCCGCCGGACCGGCGGCAGAGGGCGTCGAAAGCGGCCGCCTCGTCGGCGTCGAGCAGCCACTCCAGGCCGTTGTGCTGGGGGGACGAGGCGTCGTCCGCCTCGACCGGGACGGGGAAGTCCGGCATGCGCCCGCCGGTCGCCGCCATGAACTCCCGCCACCGGACCACCGTTTCGTGGTCGCCGCCCACCAACTGCGCCGCCTGCCGCTCGTGCGCGGCGAAGTCCAGGAAGCTGCCCACCTCGGCCAGCTCCAGCCGCATCCCGTGCAGCGCGGCCTCGTACAGCCGGCGGATCTCGTACGCGGCGAGGGCCATGGAGTAGCCGTCCACGTTGGAGTGGTCGCAGGCCACGTAGAGCGTGGTGGAGTCGGGGCGCGTCACGGTCGCGAAGAGGTACGAGGGCCAGGCCGGCGGCACGGCTTCCCGGTCGAACACCTCCTCGATGCGGTGCGCCAGCGCGTCACCGCCGAGGCAGGTGCCCACCACCGACCCGCGGACGGCCACCGCTCCCGGTGCCAGCGTGGTGCGGCGCAGGCCGGTCGCGTCGGGGGCGAGGTGGCTGCGCAGCGACTCGTGCCGGTCGGTCCACAGCGACAGCGCGGTCTCCAGCGCATCGGTGCTCAGCGGTCCGGGCAGCTCGAAGGCCGTCGCGATCCACGAAGGCGAGGGGCGGGGCTCCTCCAGCCACGGGGTGACGTGTGCTTCCTGCGCGTGGGAGGCGGGCCGCGCGTCCGCCGTCCAGGACGCGGGGTGCTCGTCGAGGGCTACCGGGCGCCAGACGGTCAGCGTCCCCGGCCGGACGCTCAGTCCGGCCATGTCGGTGAATTCCACGGGCTTCCTCACGCTCCGGCAGCTTGCGGCTGCGGCACCGCGCGGCGCTCGCCGCGCCACGGCCCCGGGAGAGCGGGGCGGCCGCCCGGGGCCCGTTGATCCTCGCGAGAGGTGTTTAAGGCACGATGAAATCGCCGAAGGCCCCCGGGGCGCCGTGGACCGTCGGTCGGGACGGCCACGGCGCCCCGGGGGCCCGTGGGGTTCACCTCACAGCCGCTCGAAGCCTCGTACCCGCTCCCAGTCGGTGACCGCGCTCTCGAACGCCTCCAGCTCGGTCCGTGCCGCCTGGGCGATGTGGCCGACGACGTCGGAGCCGAAGACCTTGGCCGCGAAGGCGCTGTTCTCCCACCGGTGCAGCGCCGCCGTGAGCGAGCCCGGCAGGCGGGGGACGGAGGGATCCGCCAGGGCGTTGGACTCGTGGGGCGCCGGGAGCGGGAGTTCGTTCTCGATGCCGTAGAGGCCTGCGGCCACGGCGGCCGCCATGGCCAGATAGGGGTTGGCGTCGCCGCCCGGGACACGGTGCTCGATGCGCAGGGAGTGGCCGGCGCCGACGACGCGGACGGGGCAGGTGCGGTTGTCGCGTCCCCAGCCGATGCCGGTCGGGGCGAACGCCCCGGGGCGCAGCCGCTTGTACGAGTTCACGTTGGGCGCCATCAGGAGCGTGAAGTCGGCCAGGCAGGCCAGCTGTCCGGCGATGAAGTGCCGCATGAGGTCGGACATGCCGTCCTCGGCCGCCGGGTCGGCGAGGACGGCCGACCCGTCGGTGCCGCGCAGCGAGAGGTGGATGTGGCAGGAGTTGCCCTCGCCCTCGTCGAACTTCGGCATGAAGGTGACGGCCTTGCCCTCCTCCGCGGCGAGCTGCTTGACGCCGTTCTTGAAGAAGACGTGGTTGTCGCAGGTCGTCATCGCCTCGTCGTAGCGGAAGACGATCTCGTACTGGCCCGGGTGGACCTCGCCGCGTGCGGTCTCCATGCGCAGCCCGGCCCGGGTCATCTCGCGGCGTATGCGGCGGACGAGGGGCTCGACGCCGGAGAGGCCCTGGAGGGAGTAGTCGACGTTGTAGCGGGTGGCGGGCTCCAGGCCGTGGTAGCGGCGGTCCCACGCCTGGGCGTACGTGTCGTTGAAGACCAGGAACTCCAGCTCGGTGCCGGCGAGGGCGGTGAGGCCGTGGCCGGCGAGCCGGTCGAGCTGTTCGCGGAGGATGCGGCGGGGGGCGACGCGCACGGGCTCGCCGCCGGGCCAGGTGGCGTCGGCCAGGACGAAGGCCGTGCCCTGGTCCCAGCCGGGCATGCGCACCGTGTCGGGGTCGGGGCGCAGCACGAAGTCGCCGAAGCCGCTCTGCCAGGCGTCGATGGCGTAGCCGGGGCCGGTGTTCATCTCGGCGTCGGTGGCGAGCAGGTAGACGCAGGCGTTGAAGCCGTTCGCGGCGGCCTCGTCGAGGAAGTAGGGCGCCGCCAGGCGGCTGCCCTGGAGCCGGCCCTGCAGGTCGGGGACGGCGACGACGACCTCTTCCAGGCGGCCGGCCTCGGCCTCGGCGCGCAGCCGGTCGAAGGCGGTGGGGTCCGTCATCACTTCTCCTCCTCGGAAGCGGCGGTGGCGAGGGGGTTGGTGACGCGGCCGTGGACGACGTCGAAGCCCTCGTCCTTCTCGGCGCGGTCGTGGAAGCCGCCGCCGAGCAACTGCTCGCGGTTGAGGGCGACCCGGTCGAAGTCGGGTGCGAGGAGGCCGAAGCCGTCGAAGCGGTCGGCGAGCTCCGGGAAGCGGGCGTGGTAGCGCTCGATCTCGGCGCGGACCATGGCCCAGAAGGTGTTCTCGGGCACGTCCAGGTGCTCGGCGACGAGCGGCGCGAAGAAGCGGAAATGTCCGGCGAAGACAGCGCTGAGCAGGGAGTGGGCGAGCTCGTGGGCGGGCCAGCGGAGCAGGATGCGGTCGGCGCGCTCGGTCAGGGCGGCGTACTCGGGGTGGTCGCCGGGCAGGAGGTTGACGTCCTCGGCGAAGTCCTTGACCGCGATGCCGATCGGGGTGTCGTTCGCGTCGTAGAGGACGACGGTGTTCTCGCCGTGCGGGCAGAAGGCCGTGCCGTAGCGGTAGAGGTAGTGCAGCAGACCGGGGAGCAGGGCGGCGAAGAACGTCTCCAGCCACTTCTGGGCCGGCAGGCCGGAGCGCTCCACGAGTTCGCTGACGAGCGCGCGGCCGTCGGAGCCGGTCTTGAGCAGGGCCGCCATGGTGCGGGCCTGCTCGCCGTCGCCGAGCAGGGCGCCCACGGGCTCGCGCCAGACGGCGCCCAGCAGCTCGTGGAAGCGGTACGGGGCGTCCGTCACGGAGTCGTAGAGGGGGTGGGCCACGGAGACGGCGGCGACCTCGCCGAGCGGGTGGAAGCGCAGCTCCTCGCTCAGGAACGGGTCGTTGGCGCGGATGCCGTGCAGCCAGGCGCTGACGTCGGGGGCGGCGTGCGTGGGCTCGGTCTTCAGGCCGCGCCACACCAGGGTGTTGCGGATGAGCAGGGGCACCTTGACGTTGCGGCGGTGCGGGTGGTCGAGGTTGGCGAGGGTGCGGATCGACTGCAGCGGGCGGTAGCGGTCCGGGCTCTCGCCGAGCCGGACGATGCGGCCGTCGGCGAGGTAGGAGGCGAAGAGGGTCTCGACGGCCTCGTCCCAGTGGAAGGGGTGCACCGGCAGCCACGCGAAGTCGGACGGGGCGTGGGGGCCGTCGGCGCAGGCCGCCTCCAGCGTGGCGGCGAAGCGCTCGCGGACGTCGTCGTCGAGCTCCTCCTGCAGGAGGGTCTCGGCGTCCAGGCCCGGGACGCCCGCGTAGGTGGCGAGGCCGGTGTGGACGGCGGCCCAGATCAGGTGGACGGCGTCGGCGGTCTCGGGGGCGTACGCGGCCGAGTCGGCGGCGGAGAAGCCGAGGCGGCCCTTGTTGAGCAGCATGCAGGGGTGCCCGTCCTGGTGGGCCTCCAGGTCGAGGTGGTCCAGGTCGGCGAGGCGGGCGGCGGGCAGGGCCCGGGTGAGGGCCTGGGCGTCGGCGCGGCGGGTGGCGGTCAGCTCGCGCAGCACCTCGGCGGTGGTGGGGCCGTCCCAGCCGAGCAGGTCGCGGGCGTCGAGGAGGAAGCGCTCGGGGCCGGCGTCGCCGTCGGCGGGGGCCGGGTGGCGTACGGGCGTGCCGGCGAGCCGCCAGGTGGCGAAGGTGCCGCGGGTGGCGCGGAAGGTCCAGTGGACGCCGTCGGCGAAGTCGAGGCGGTACGCGTCGGTGCCGGCCGCCGCGTCGGGCCGCGGCGTCAGCAGCTCCTCGTAGGCGAACTCCTCGACGGCCTTGACCAGCAGTCGTCGTCCTGCCTCGGCCCAGGTGTCTCGGGTGGCGCGGTTCATCGGTCGTACTCCTTGGCGTACACGGGTGCGTCGGCGGGGACGGTGACGGGGATCGGTTCGGGGGCGGGGGGACGGGGCGCGGGGCCCGGGGCGGCGGAGGCCGGGGCCGTGGCCAGGGAGGCCACGGCGACGCAGGCCAGGGCCGCGGCGGCGACCGTCAGCGGCAGGGCGAGGTCGTGGGAGACGACGGCCGCCGAGATCAGGGGCGCGGCGAGCAGGCCGGCGGAGCGTACGGTCTCCACGGCGGTGAAGGCGGGGCCGGCGGTGCCGGTGGTCTGGAACATCCGCATCTCCACGGCCACCTGGGCGAGTCCCAGGCCCAGGCCGGCCAGCAGCCGGCCGCTGACGAGCGCGGGCAGGCCGTCGGCGGCGTACTGCCACAGGAACCCGGCCGCGCAGACCAGGGCCGACACCGGCAGCAGCCGCCGGCCGAACCGGTCGTGGCAGCGGCGTGCCAGCGGCAGCGTCATCAGCGCGCCCACGCTGGGCAGGAAGAACAGCACGGCGCCGCCCAGGGAGCCGCTGCCCAGACCCTCGGCGAACTCGGTGAAGAACGGGCGGGCCACGGCGAGCGCGAAGTCGAAGGCGACGCCGATGAGCGCGGCCTGCGCCAGCAGTATCCAGCGGCTGCGGCGCGGTCCGGCGGTGCGGGCCGGCGCGGCCCCGGGCTTCTCCTTCTCCCCGGCCGGCAACCGGCGCAGGACGCGCAGGATGAGGACGGCGAGGATCACGTCGACGACGGCGAACGCCGAGACGCCCAGCCGTGGGTCGGGCAGCGCGAGCACGCCCGCACCGACCAGGGTGGCCGCGACCGCCGCCACGTGGAAGACGAGGACGATGGAGCGCACCGCGGCCAGTTCGGCGTGTTCGGCGTCGCTCTGCTCCTGGGCCGCCCTGCGCGTGTGCTCGGCGATGAAGGCCGGGTAGGCGAGCAGCAGCGAGGCGTTGGCGGCCACGGAGGCCGCCGACAGTGCGGTGAAGGCGGCGTAGCTCGGGGCGAAGCCGAGGACGACGTCCACGGCGGCCGCCGAGCACAGTCCGGTGACCACGAGCTGGTGCAGCGGCCGGCGGCGGGCCGCCAGCCCCCACAGCGGGAGCGCGATCAGCCCGACGATGCGGCAGATCCACAGGTAGAGGCCCGTCGCTCCCGGGTCGTCGACGCCGTAGAGGCGCTCGAAGAGCTGGGGGAGGAAGGGGGCCAGTGCGGTCTCGGCGATCAGGTAGAGCGCGATCACGGCGATCAGGACGGCCCGCAGTGGCAGGCCCGGTCGCGCGGGTGCCGCTCCCCCGGCCTGCCGGGCCGCGGTCACCGGAGGGTTCCGATCGGGTCCGGTCGCAGGTCCGCGGCGGCGGGCGCGGTGCCGGGGGCGCCGAAGGTCGTCCAGGCGGCCTGCTCCGGTACGGGCAGCACGGCGCTGCCGCACACGGCGTTGAGGATCTTGGCTGCGCGCCAGGCGCCGAGGGTGAGGTCCGGGGCGCCGACCCCGTGGGTGTGCATCTCGGCGTTCTGGACGTAGAGGGTGCCGCCGACGCGCGGGTCGAGGGCGACGCGGTAGTCGCCGTCGACGTGGTAGCGCTGCCGGTCGTCCCAGTCCACCAGGTCGGCCATGGCGTCGAGGAAGGCGGGGCGGACGGCGCTGTATCCGGTGGCCGCGACGATCGCCGACGTGCGGAAGGTGAACTCGCTGTCCTGCGGGCTGTGACGGCACGTCAGCACGTATCCGTCGCCGTCCGTCTCGACGGCGCGCAGTTCGACGCCCGGGTGCAGGTCCGCGCGGGGGCGGCCGCCGCCGATGGTGCGCTCGTACAGCTCGTCGTGGATCGCGCCGAGGGTGTCGGCGCTGACGCCCTTGTACAGCTGCCACTGTTCGCGCACGAGGTGTTCGCGGCGCTCCTCGGGCAGGGCGCGGAAGTAGCGGATGTAGTCCGGCGTGAAGTGCTCCAGGCCGATCTTGGAGTACTCCATCGGAGCGAACGCGGGGGTGCGGGCGAGCCAGCGGGTGAACGGGCCGCCCAGGCCCTGGCCGTCCTGGCGGCGGATGAGGTCGAGGACGACCTCGGCGCCGGACTGGCCGGCGCCGATGACGGTGACGTCGTCGGCGGCGGCGAGGGCCTCGCGGTGGGTGCGGTAGTCGGCGCTGTGCAGCACCCGGCCGCGGTGCTCGTCGGTCAGCAGGGGACGCAGCGGCTCGGGCACGACGGGGTTGGTGCCGACGCCGAGGACGACCTGGCGGGCGAGGACGCGGGTGGCGGTGCCGTCGGCGGAGCGGTGGGTCACGGCGAAGGCGTCGGCGCTCTCGTCCCACTCGACGGCGGTGACGTGGGCGTCGAAGCGGCAGGAGGGCAGGCTCTCGGCGACCCAGCGGCAGTAGTGGTCGTACTCGCGGCGCGGGATGAGGAAGCGCTCGGAGAAGAAGAACGGGAACATGCGGTCGTGGGACCGCAGGTAGTTCAGGTACGACCAGGGGCTGGTGGGGTCGGCCATGGTCACGAGGTCGGCGAGGAAGGGCACCTGGAGGGTGGTGCCCTCCATGAGCAGGCCGGGGTGCCAGGAGAAGGCGGGCTTCGCGTCGAGGAAGAGGGCGTTCAGGTCCGCGACGCCGTCCGCGAGGGCCGCCAGCGAGAGGTTGAACGGGCCGATGCCGACGCCGACGAGGTCATAGGGGGTCTGGGCGCTCAACGCAGGGCCTCCGCGAGGGGGTTGGGAAGGTCGATGTAGACGGACTGGGTGTGCACGTCGCCGACGAGTTCGTCGAGCCCGTCCACGCAGGTGAGGTAGTTGCCCTTGCAGCGCAGCACCGGGGTGTCGAGCAGCAGGTCCAGCAGGCCCTTCGCGCCGGGCTCGGCGGCGCGCAGCCGCTCCAGCCGGGTGCGCAGCACGCGCAGCAGGTCCCGTTCGTCGGCCAGGCCCTGGGCGCCGAGCGCGCCGACGAGGCCGAGCAGGTTGCTGATGTAGAGGTAGTAGCCGACGCGTTCGTCGACGAAGGCGTCGGCGAAGACGAGCTCGACGTCGGCGGTGGCGCCGGGCAGGAGGCGCTCGATGTCGGCGGCGCGGGACTCGGCGAGGTAGTAGCCCTGGCTGTCGCGGTACCAGCCGGCTGCGGGCAGGCCGTCCTCGCCGAGGGCGACGAGGGTGTTCTGGTGGTGCGGTTCGAGGGCGATGCCGTAGCGGGCCTGGAGCCGGACGAGGGGGACGGCGAGGACGTCGAGGTAGCGCTCCAGCCAGCGGGCGGCGGCCTCGGCGACCGTCGTGCCGTGGGCGTGGGCGGCGCGGGCGACCGCTTCGGCGAGCAGCGAGCGGTGGCGGGGGGCCGATCCGTCGCCGGGGCCGGTGCGTTCGGCCAGCAGGCCGGCGACGCACAGTCCTTCGCGGTCGCCGCCGCGGAAGGGGTTGTCGCGGACGGCGGTCTCCAGTCCGGTCTCGGCGCCGGAGGTGCCGGCGGAGATCCAGGCGAAGTCGCGGAGGATCGCGAAGTCGGGGTGTTCGGCGCGCAGCCAGTCGGCGGGGCCGGCGGCGAGCAGCCGGGCGGCGCTGACGCCGAGGCGCATCTCGCCGCGCAGGTTGTTGCGGCGGGAGTTGGTGATGCGCATGCCGAGGGAGAGCTTGAGCATCACGTCGGCGCCGGGGCGGTGGACGGTGCGCACCGAGGACGTCGGGTACCAGGGGGCGCCGGCGGGGCCGAGGGGGGTGAGCAGGCCGTCCTCGACGAGCTGCCGCACCTCCGGCCGGTCGAGGACGTCCCGGGCCTGCCAGGGGTGGGCGGGTACGGGCACGGTGCCCGCGGGCAGGTCGAGGCCGGCGGCGGCAGGGCGCAGCAGGTCGGCGACGGGGCGGCCGTCCCAGCTCTCCCCCACGACGATGTCGGGGTGGGCGGCGAACCAGTGCAGGGCGAACGATCCGCGCAGCTCGGGCGAGTAGGCCGCGAGTTCCCTCTCGGTGGCCTCCTCGCGGCTCTTGGGGGCCGGGTGGAAGGGGTGGCCGAGCAGGAGGGCCTGTTCGGCGTCGAGGTAGGGGGTGGGTCCGGTGGTGCCGTCGCCCTCGGCGCGGCGGGCTGCCAGGTGGGCGGCGACGCGGCCGGCGGAGTTCAGGACCCGGCCGGCGGCGTCGGTGCCCAGGTGGGCGGGGTGTCCGCGGCCGGTGGTGGACTCGCGGACGGCCGCGGAGGCGACGAGCGTGACGTCGGCGGGCGGGGGGACGTCCCGGCCCGTGCCGAGGACGACCGGGTCGCCGAAGCGGTGCCAGCCGGTGGCCGAGCGGTAGCGGACGGGCACGGCCAGGCGCAGTCCGCTGGCGGGGAAGTCGAGGTGCAGGTCGTGGCCGGCGGCGGGGACGTCGGTGGCGGTCTCCCGGACGTAGGCACGCAGCAGCGTCTCGGTGGCCGCCGAGTCGGCGGCGCGCAGCACGTCGGGGTGGTCGAGGGGGTCGGGTCGGCCGGCGGGGTCGGCGGCCGTGGGCGGCTGCGTCGGGTGGGTCATCGGGGGACTCCGGGGTGCGGGCGGGGCTCGGGGCCCGGCTCAGAGCAGGATGCGGTCGGCGACGGGGTGGCCGAGGAAGGAGTGCATGGCGAACTCCCAGCCGTAGGAGCCCGCGTAGGGGAAGACGGCGATGTCGCCGGCGCGGACGCGGTCGACGCGGACGTCGCGCAGCAGGGTGTCCTCGGGGGTGCAGAGCTCGCCGACGAACGTGACGCGGGTGCCGGCGGCCTCGGGGCGCGGGCAGTCCTGCGGCCAGGTGTCGACGGGCAGGACGGCGACGTTGTGGACGATGTCCCAGGAGGTGGGGAGCTGGAAGTGGTTGATGCCGCCGCGCAGGGCGGCGAACGACTGCCCGTAGGAGTGCTTGACGTCGGTGACCTCGGCGGCGTACCAGCCGCAGTCGGCGACGAGGAAGCGCCCGGGTTCGAAGGCGACCTTGACGCCGGCCGGGGGTTCGAGGGCCGCCATGAGCTCGCCGAAGCGGACGGTGTCGAACGGCTTCTTGCCGTGGAAGTCCCCCTCGAAGTCGACGCCGATGCCGCCGCCGACGTCGATGTGGCGGAGGTCGATGCCGTGCCGGGCGGCGGTGGCGACGCTCCACTCCAGGCACCAGCGCACGTAGGCCGCGTGGGTCACGGCGTCGAGGTTGTTGGAGGCGGCGTGGATGTGGAAGCCGATGAGGTCGATCGCCGGCAGGCTCTGGGCGATGCGGACGGCGTCCGCGACGTCGGGCTCGGGGATGCCGAACTGTGAGGCGGCGCCGCCCATGTGGAGGGAGCCGGTGACGGGGATCTCGGCCGGGTTGACGCGCAGCGCGACCCGGGCGGTGGTGCCGCGCTCCTGGGCGATGCGGCTGATGCGGTGCAGCTCCAGGGGGCTCTCGGCGTTGATGGCCTCGGCGCCCGCCTCGACCAGGCCGGTCAGGACGGGTACGGACTTCGCCGGTCCCGCCGCGAGGACCGGTGTCATGGTGCCGGGTGCGGTGGGCTTGGCGGCGGTGGCGAGGGCGAGTTCGGACAGCGAGGCGACCTCGAAGCCGTCGACGTGCGGGGCGAGCGCCTCGACGATCCCGGGGAAGGAGTTGGCCTTGACGGCGTAGTAGACGGCCGCCCATGCGGGCAGGGCCGCGCGCAGCTCGCGGGCGCGGGACGCGGCGACGTCACCGTCGTAGAGGTAGGCGGCCACCGGGGTCCCGGTCCCGGCGAGTTCGAGGAGCCGGCGCTGCACGTGTGCGGGGAGGGTGTCCTGCGGGTGGGCGGAGCGGGGCGCTGCGGACGGCGGGAGTTCTATGGACACGGCGGCTGCCTTGCTGCTGGGGAGGGACGTTCGGTGCGGTGCGGGGGCCTGCGGGTCAGCCCTGGCGCAGCGGGCGCACGATCATGGTGTGCGGGCGCCAGCCGGGGTAGGGCTCCATGGTGCCGACGGGGGCGAACCCGTAGCCGGCGTAGCGGCCGAGGACGACGGCGTTGCCGTCGGCGACCAGGGCGGCGGCCCGCTCCTCGGGGCGCTGGGCGAGGAAGGCGTCGAGGAGGCCGCCGCCGATGCCGTCGCGGCGCCACGGGACGCCGACGAGGAGTTCGCAGACGCCGACCGTGCGTCCGGGGTGTTCGCGGACGAACTCCGGGTCGGGAGCGGGGGTGAGGCCCTCCCACCACAGGGAGTCCTCGGGCAGGGTGTAGCCGTAGACGAGGCCGGCGACGCGGTCCTCGTCGAAGGCGGCGACGAGCTCGAAGCCGGGGCGGGCGCAGTGGCGCTCCAGGCGCTCGGCGATCGGCGGGTCGTTGTGGTCGCTGAGGTCGAGGGCGTGGGCGTAGACGTCCTCGTAGGCGCCCACCCAGAGCGGGAGGCGGTCGGCGGCGGCCGGGCCGTCGTAGCGCTCGACGCGCAGGGCCGGGGCGTCCGGTCTGGATATGACGGCGGTTGCGCCGTCGATGGCGATGGTGTTCATGGTTCCCCTCGGGGCGGCCCGGGGGTGCCCGGCGCGCCTGTGCGCGACCGGACACCCCCGACTAGTTAGGCGAGGCTAAGCTAAATCATTCCCGGCGGCATTCCAAGCCGCGGCCGGGACGGTCAGCCGCCGGTGCCGGCCGCCACGGGAGCCTCGGCCCGTTCGGTGACGAGCTTGAGGAGGCCGCCCAGGTCGTCCGCGGTGGTGCGCGGATGAAGGAGCGTCACCTTCAGCCAGAGGCGCGGCGTTCCGTCGGCGTCGGGCACCAGGGCCCGGCCCAGGACCGCGCGGCCCTCGGCGAGCAGGTCGCGCCGGACGGCGGCGACGAGCTCGTCGCCCGCCTCGCGGGGCAGGGCGTCGGCGGCCACCGGCCGGAACAGCACGGTGCTGATGCCGGGGCTGCCGGCGCGCAGGCGCAGCGCCGGGTGGTCCTCGACGGCGCGGGCGAACTCCGCGGCGGTCTCGACGCAGTGCTCCACCGTGGCGCCCATGCCCCGCCGGCCGAGGGCGCGCAGGGTCGCCGCGATCTTCAGGACGTCCGGGCGGCGCGAGGTGCGGATGGAGCGGCCGAGCAGGTCGGGCAGGCCGGCCTCGGTGTCGTCGTCGGCGTTGAGGTAGTCCGCGGTCAGCGCCAGCGGCTCCAGCACGTCGGCGTCGACGACCGCGAGCACACCGGCGGCGACCGGCTGCCAGCCCAGCTTGTGCAGGTCGTACGTGACCGACACCGCGTGCTCGATGCCGGCCAGGCGGGGCGCGAGCCGCTCGCTGAACAGCAGGGGGCCACCGTAGGCCGCGTCGACGTGCAGCTCGGCGCCGTGCGTGCGTGCCACGTCGGCGAGTTCGGGCAGCGGGTCGATGAGACCCTCGTCCGTGGTGCCGGCCGTGGCGACCACCAGGGCGGGGCCCGGGCCGCAGTCGGCCAGCGCCCGGGCCAGTGCCGCCGGGCTCATCCGGCCGCCCGGGCAGTCCACGACGACCGGGGTGGGCAGGCCGAGCATCCACGCGGCCCTGCGCACGCTGTGGTGGGCATTGGCGCCGACGAACACCTGCAGCGCCCGGGCCCCGGTGGCGCGGGCCCGCTCCCGGGCCAGGAGCAGGGCGACCAGGTTGGACTCGGTGCCGCCGCTGGTGATGACCGCGTCGGGCTCCGGCCGGCCCGCGTACACCAGGTGCGCGAGGGCGGCGGTGACCTCCTCCTCGATGACCGCGGCGGCGGGCGCCTGGTCCCAGGAGTCCATCGACGGGTTGAGCGCGGAGGCGACCAGGTCCGCCGCCGCGGCGACCGCGAGCGGCGGGCAGTGCAGGTGCGCCACACAGTGCGGGTCGGAGGGGTCGGCGGCGCCCTCGGCGGCCGCGCGGGCGATGCCGTAGAGGGCGTCCTCCGCGCCCACTCCCTCGTCGGGCAGGACGGGTGCGCACAGGGCGCGGGTGCGGGCGGCGACCGTGTCCGGACCGCCGGCGGGCAGCGGGCCGCCGCGGGCGGCGGCGCCGTCGGCCAGGGCGTCGAGCGCGACGGAGGTCAGCCGGCGCAGGGCGTGCGGGGACGCCGGGTCGGCGACGGCGTCGGGGCGGGGGGCCTGGCTCATGCGGCACGCTCCGCGGCGACGGCGGACAGGGAGTCGGCGATGCGGTTCAGCACGGCGTCGGCCTGCTCGTCGGTGAGGACCAGCGGGGGCAGCAGACGCAGCACGGTGTCGCCGCGGCCGCCGAGTTCGAGGATGAGGCCGCGCTCCAGGCACGCCTGCTGCAGGGAGCGGGCGAACGCCGGGTTGCCGGGGCGGGAGCCGAGGGCGTCCGGCTCGGCGGTCGGGTCGACGAGCTCGGCGCCGATCATCAGGCCGCGGCCGCGGACCTCGGCGATCTGCGGGTGGTCGGTGGCCAGCTCGCGCAGGCCGGTGCGGATGCGCTCGCCCAGCTTGGCGGCACGCTCGGCCAGTTGCTGCTCCGCTATGGTCCGCAGGGTGATCTCGCCGGCGACCATGGCCAGGGTGTTGCCGCGGAAGGTGCCGGTGTGGTCGCCGGGCTGCCAGGTGTCGAGGTCGGGGCGGTAGGCGATGAGCGCCAGCGGCAGGCCGCCGCCCACGGCCTTGGAGGTGACGAGGATGTCGGGGGTGACGCCGGCGCGCTCACAGGCCCAGAAGTCGCCGGTGCGGCCGATGCCGGTCTGCACCTCGTCGATGATGAGCAGGATGCCGTGCTCGGCGGTGATGCGGCGCACCTCGCGCAGCCACGCGTCGGGGCCGGGCACGACGCCGCCCTCGCCCTGGATCACTTCGAGGATGACGGCGGCGGGCTTGCCGACGCCGCTGCTGGGGTCGGTGATGTAGCTCTCCATCAGGCGGGCGGAGAGCACACCCGCCTCGTCGGCGCCGACGCCGAACGGGCAGCGGTAGCCGTACGGGTAGGGCAGCCGGGTCACGGGCTGGGCCTCGGCCGGCCCGAACTCGGCCGAGCCGCGGCGCATCCGGCCGGGACCGGACACGGAGGACGCGCCGAGGGTCATGCCGTGGTAGGCGCCGGTGAAGGCGAAGACGCCCTGCCGTCCGGTGGCGTTGCGGGCGAGCTTGAGCGCCGCCTCGACGGCGTCGGTGCCGGCCGGGCTGCAGAAGTGGAGCTTGGCGTTGTCGTGCAGCGTGCCGGGGAGCCGCTTGAGCAGTTCCTCGCTGAAGGCGTCCTTCTGCGGGGTGATCATGTCGAGGGCGTGCAGCGGGGCGCCGGAGCCGATGACGTCCTGCAACGCGGCGACGACGTCCGGGTGGTTGTGGCCGAGGGCGAGGGTGCCGGCACCGGAGAGACAGTCGAGGTACGTACGGCCGTCGGCTCCGGTCACCTCGGCGCCGGAGGCGGCGACGGGCGCCACCGGGATGGACCGGGCGTAGGTGCGGGCAGCGGACTCACGTTGCGCCTGTCGGTCGAGGAGACGAGCACGCAGCATGGTGGGATCCTTCGGTCACGAGCGGAGCTGGGCGGGCAAAGCGAAGCCCGGTGGGGGGAGTGCATTCTCGCCACCCACCGACTTAGGTAAGGCTAACCTATCGCCTGCCGTGTGCAACTCTCACCCCGTGCACACCCGCCCCGCCCCGCGGGACCTTACGCCCCGTCAGCCGCCTTGGCTCCGTGCCTGCTCAGCGGGATGACGAGCGGGGAGCCCGTCTCCTCGTCGAGACGGACCCGGGCGCGCAGGCCGAAGACCTCCGCCACCAGGTCCTCGGTGAGCACCTCCGACGGCGCGCCCTGGGCGACCACCCGCCCGTCCTTCATCGCCACCAGCCGGTCGGCGTACCGCGCCGCGAGCGAGAGGTCGTGCAGCACCACGACCACGGTGCGGCCCGTCGTCAGGTGCAGCTCGCGCACGAGGTCCAGCACCTCGATCTGGTGCGCCAGGTCGAGGTGGTTGGTCGGCTCGTCCAGCAGCAGCAGCTCGGTCTCCTGCGCCAGCGCCATGGCGATCCAGGCGCGCTGCCGCTGTCCGCCGGACAGCTCGTCCAGCGTCCGCTCCGCCAGATCGAACATCCCCGTGGCGCGCAGGGCCTGCTCGACGGCCGCCTCGTCGTCCGAGGACCACCTCCGGTACCAGCTCTGGTGCGGGTGCCGTCCGCGCGCCACCAGGTCGGCGACGCTCAGCCCTTCGGGGGCCGCCGGCGACTGCGGGAGCAGGCCCACACGTTCGGCGACCTCGCGCGTGGGGATGCCGTGGATGGGCCGGCCGTCGAGCAGGACGGTCCCCGCGGTGGGCTTCATCAGCCGCCCGAAGGCCCGCAGGAGCGTGGACTTGCCACAGCCGTTCGGCCCGATGACGGCGGTGACCGTGCCGTCCGTGATGTCGAGGTCGAGCTCGCGCACGACCGTCCGGTCGCCGTAGGAGAGCGTCAGCCCCTCGGCGCGCAGCCGCACCTCGGGGCGCACGGCACCGGCGTCCTCGGGTGCCGCGGACGGGGTACGGGTGGTCTCGGTCATGACGTGCGGGCCCTTCCGCTCCGAATGAGCAAGTACAGCAGGTACGGGGCACCCAGTGCGGCCGTGAGGATGCCGACGGGCAGTTCGATGTTTCCGAAGGCGGTGCGCCCGAGCACGTCGGCCCAGACCGTGACCGCCGCGCCGATCAGCGCGGAGGCGAGCAGCGGCGGCGTGCCCGTGCGCAGCAGCCGGACCGCGAGCTGCGGGCAGGCCAGCGCCACGAAGGCGATCGGCCCCGCGGCGGCGGTCGCGGCGGCGGTCAGCAGCACGGCCGTGAACAGCAGTGCCACCCGGGTCGCGGTCATGCGGACGCCGAGGCCGCGGGCGGTGTCGTCGTCGAAGACCAGCGCGCCGAAGGGGAAGGAGAGCAGCAGGGCCACGGGCATGAGCACCAGCAGCGTCCACATGACCGGCCGCAGGGTGTCCCACGAGGCACCGTTCAGGCTGCCGTTGAGCCACAGCAGCGCGCGCCCGGCGTCGACGATGTCGGCCTTGAGCAGCAGCCACGACAGCACGCTGGTGAGGATGGCGTTGACGCCGACGCCCACCAGCAGCACGCGGTAGCCGGACAGGCCGCGCCGTACGGCCAGCGCGTAGACGGCGACGGCCGCCAGGAGCCCGCCCGCCATCGCGGCGGTGGGGATGCCGACGCTGGCCAGGGAGCCGCCGACGCCTCCGTAGGCGCCGCCGAAGACGATGACCGTCACCGCGCCGACGCCCGAACCCGCCGTGATGCCCAGGATGTCCGGGCTCGCCAGGGGGTTGCGGGCGAGGCCCTGGACGATGGCGCCTGCCAGCGCCAGCGCGGCGCCGACGAGCAGGCCCGTCACCGAGCGGGGCAGGCGCAGCTCCGTCACCACCATGCGGTTGCCTTCGTCCCCGCCGCCGAAGAGGGCCTGGGCCACGTCGCCGACCGGGATGTCGATGTCGCCGCGGCCGCAGTTGACGAGCACCCCGAGGAAGAGGACGCCGAGCGTCAGCAGCGGAACGAGCAGGGTGCGCGGCCGCCACACCAGGGAGACGGGTCCGGCGCGCAGGGGGATGCGCCCGGGGACCACGGCCCCGGGCGCGCCGTCGCGTGTCGACGTGTCGCTCATATCCTCACCGCCTGGCGGCGGCGTACGAGCTGGATGAAGACCGGCGCGCCGATGAGCGCCAGCATGATGCCCACCTGCAGTTCCCCGGGGCGGGCCACCAGCCGCCCGAGGGTGTCCGCCGTGAGCATGAGGGTCGCGCCGATGAGCGCGGCCTGGGCCACGATCCAGCGGTAGTCCGGCCCGGAGAGGTACCGGGCGATGTGCGTGCCGACCAGGCCGACGAAGCCGATGGGCCCGCACACGGCGACCGCCGTGCCGGTCAGCAGCGTGATGGCCGCCATGCCCAGCGCCCGGTTCAGCCCGATGCGCACGCCGAGCATCCGGGCCACGTCCTCGCCGAGCGAGAGCGCGTTCAGGCCGGGGGTGTTCAGCGCGGCCAGCACCAGCCCGACCACGATGAACGGCAGGGCCTGCAGCGTGAGGCCGAGGGGCTGTCCGCTGACCGAGCCCACCGTCCAGAAGCGGTAGGTCTCCAGGGCCTGCCGGTCGAAGAGCACCATGCCGGCGGTGAGCGCCGTGAACAGGGCGTGGACGGCGGCACCGGCCAGGGCGAGGGTCACGGGCGTGGCACCGCCACGGGTGAGCGCGCCCACCGCGTACACCAGGGCGCCGGCGAGCGCGGCCCCGAGGAACCCGAACCACACGTAGCCGTACAGGCTGCTGACGCCGATCAGGAAGAGGGACGCCACGACGCCCATGCCCGCGCCGGCACTGATGCCGAGGAGGACCGGGTCGGCGATGGGGTTACGGGTGTGCCCCTGCATCAGGGCTCCCGCGGCGCCCAGCGCGAGACCGGCGACGAGGGCGGTCACGGTCCTGGGCAGGCGCAGCGAGCGGACGATGACGTCCCCTTCGCTGTCGGTGGCGTTCCACAGTCCGTGCCAGACCTGGCCCGGGCCGAGCGACTGCGCACCGAGCCCGATGCTGAGCAGCACCGCCAGCGCCAGCAGCCCCACCAAGACGAATGTCCATATTCGCCGCTTTCTTGCCCTTTCGGACGCAACCTGCTGCATCCGCCCCTTTTTTACGGGTGGCGCAGGTAGCGCTTCGATCACGATCCCCTCCACGGCGAATTTTGGCCACTTAGGTGAGCCTATCCTTATGGCGCACAACGCGAACAGAGAAGGGACCTCGCCGATGAGAGCCAAGTGGCTCAGTCGTTTCAGCCGCACTGTCGGAGCCGTCGCTGTCACCGCAGGCTTGCTCGCCACCGCCGCCTGTGGCGGAGGCTCGGACAAGGATACGGACGACAAGAGCGACAAGTCCTCGGCCGTCGGCGCTGCGTTCCCGCGCACCATCGACCACGCCATGGGCAAGACGGAGCTGAAGAAGGCTCCGAAGCGTGTGGTGGCGCTGGACATGACGTTCGTCGACGCCACGCTGGCCCTGCAGTCGGAGGTCGTCGGTTACACGACCTTCGCCTCCCCCGACGAGAAGCTGCCCGCCTACTTCGGTGACGACGCGGCCAAGTACGGCGGCAAGGCCAAGCCGGTCGGCATGCTCGAAGAGCCCAGCCTGGAGAAGATCCAGGCCCTCAAGCCGGACCTGATCCTTTCGGCGAAGGTCCGTCACGAGAAGCTGTACAAGCAGCTGTCGGGCATCGCGCCCACCGTCTTCACCGAGGACACCGGCGCGACGTGGAAGGACAACCTCAAGCTCGTCGGCAAGGCGCTCGGCAAGGAGCAGCTCGCCGACGAGAAGGTCGCCGCCTTCGACAAGCGCGCCAAGGCGGTCGGTGAGGCCGTCCGCAAGAAGAAGGGTTCCAACCCCTCCGTCTCCGTCGTCCGCTTCGTCGACGGCCCGACGCGCCTGTACAAGGAGGACACCTACATCGGTGTCATCCTGAAGGACCTCGGCTTCGACAAGCCCGAGGACGCCAAGGGCACCGGCTTCAACGCCGACATCTCCGAGGAGCAGATCAAGAAGGTCGACGCGGACGACATCTTCGTCACCGCCTACCCCGACCCGCAGGGCGCCTCGAAGAAGAGCCAGGAGAAGTTCCAGGCCAACCCGCTCTGGAAGCAGCTCAAGGGGCAGGTCCACGAGGCCAACGACATCACCTGGATGCTGGCCGTGGGCCTCTACGGCGCCAACTCGGTCCTCGACGACGTCGCCAAGACGTACGACGTCGACGCCGCCCGCGCCTGACGGCACCCGCCCCACGCGACGCCTCGAACGAGGCGGCGCACAAGCCGGAAGGCCGGCCGCTCCCGTGAGGGAGCGGCCGGCCTTCCGGTGCGTCGGGGGGCGGTGGGGAACTGGGCTATTCGCGCTGGTCATCCGCCCCGCCGGCCGGCGGGGCGGGCGCGCCCGGGGGAGCAGGGTGACCGGGGCGGGCACCGTGACCGGAAGCGGCGGGCTGAGCCGGGATATGGGACGCACCCTGGTGTTCGAGGATGGCGGCCTTGGCCTCCATCGGTCCGGCCATGAAGGCGAGGATGCACGCGGAGGCGATGAAGGCCATGTGGATGACGGTCCCCCACAGCAGTTCCTGCCGGGACGTGTGGTGGATGTTCACGAACATCTGCAGCAGGTGGATCGAGGAGATGCCGACGATCGCCATCGCCAGCTTGACCTTCAGCACGTTGGAGTTGACGTGCGAGAGCCACTCCGGCTGGTCGCGGTGACCCTGCAGGCCGATGCGGGAGACGAACGTCTCGTACCCGCCGACGATCACCATGATCAGAAGATTGGCGATCATCACCACGTCGACGAGCTTCAGCACGGCGAGCATCACCGTGTTCTCGTCCGAGTTCCCGCCGGCCACACCCCCGATCAGACTGCGGAGCTCACCGAAGAACTCGTACACGTAGACGGCCTGCGCCGCCACCAGGCCGAAGTACAGGGGAGCCTGGAGCCAGCGCGTCGCGAACAGCGCGTACCCCAACGACGTGACGGTGTCAGCACCCTGCCGCGACACCACGGCCCTGCACTTCTCGCACGCCGCCACCGCATCCTCCCGCCCGGCCACCCCCTGCAGGCATGCCCAGGAGAACGCCGCCTACCGGCGGCCTCCGTGAACTTCGCCCGTGTAGGTGACCGGCCCGGCGAAGCCGGACGGGACCGGCGGAGCGCACCGCCGGTCCCGTTCGCCGTTCCCCGGGCGGCGGCCGGTCAGGACGCGACCGGCCACTCCAGCGGCTCCTTGTACCAGCCGCGGGTCACCTCCACCGCCGCCGCCTTCTGGCCCTCGGGGATGAGGAAGGCCGTGCAGACCTCCGCCGACTGACCCGGGTTCATCTGCTTGCTGCGGTCCGTCGCCGGGCAGTTGGGCCACTTCGCCTCGCCCATGATGACGATGAGGGCCCGGGTGCGCTGGCCCTTGTCGGTCCGGACGACCAGGTCGTCGTCCATGTCACCGAGCTCCATGGGCTTGCCGCTCTTGTGGGTGAGCGTCGACCAGACGTAGACGGGGATCTTCGCTCCGTCCTTCTCGTCGTCCTTCTTGAGCCCGGAGTTGTCCATGTCGGCCTTGGTGCCGGTCTCCACCTTGGTCGGTGTGACCGTGAACTTGGCTCCGTCGGACGCCTGCTTGGCGCTTTCCTGCTCCGGGCTGGCCTCGCCCAGGCGGTAGGTCTTCTTCTCGTCCTTCGCCTTCGCGTCGGAACGGGAGCCGGAGGAACCGGAGCTGGAGCCGCCGTGGCTCTTCTTCCCGGAACCCGAATCGTTACAGCCGGTCAGCGCCAGGGCGAGCACCAGGGCACCCACCGTCGCCGGGACCGCACGAGTCCACGCGCGCATCTGTTCTCACTTTCCCCGTTGGTTGTTCCCCGTGCCCGGCCAAGGCGGGCCGCCCGTACGGCCGGAGGCACGATGTGCTGCACGATCTTGCCAGAGCCGATGCGGCCACTTATACGGAGGGGGGTGTTCCGGGGGTACTCGGAGAGAGGCTCACACACGTCGGGACGGTGACGGAGGGTGAGGCCGGGCTCAGGGTCCGACGAGCTCGTCCCGGGGCCGGGCCGCCATGTCGATCGCCTCGTCCAGGACGTCCCGGGAGCGGACCAGATCCCTGATCAGCCCGTCTATCCGCTCGCGCTCCTCGGCCAGTTCGGCCACGAGCCGTCCCGTCGCCCGCGCGGACGGCCCCCCGTCCGCGTCCCGCAGGCAGGGCAGCAGCTGCGCGATCTTCGCGCTGCTCAGGCCCGCGGCGAAGAGGGCCTGGATGCGGATGACCCGGTCGACGGCCCACTCCCCGAACTCGCGGTGACCGCCCGGGGTCCGCTCGGCCCTGAGCAGCCCCTGCTTCTCGTAATAGCGCAGTGAGCGTTCGCTCACGCCCGTGCGCTCGGCCAGTTCTCCGATCCGCACCCGATCCCCCTCATCCGTGCGACCCGGCCACATCCGCCGTGCCCCGTACTTGAACCTGACACCAGTGTCACTTCCTACGGTACGGGCATGACGCAGACGACCGTAAACTCCAGCCTCTTCCAGCCCACCCGCCTCGGCCCCCTCCAGCTGCCCAACCGCCTGGTCATGGCACCGCTCACCCGGAACCGGGCCGGGGCCGACGGCGTTCCCGGCTCCCTCATGGCCACGTACTACGCACAGCGCGCCTCGGCCGGCCTGATCATCGCCGAGGGCACCACACCGAACGCCGTGGGCCAGACCTACCCCGGCATTCCCGCGATCCACGGTCCGGAACACGTGGCCGGGTGGCGGGGCGTCACGGAAGCGGTGCGCGCGGCGGGCGGAAGGATGTTCCTGCAGCTCCAGCACGGAGGCCGGGTCGGGCACCCGCTCAACAGCGGACTGACTCCCCTCGCCCCCTCCCCCATTGCGCTCCCGGAGACGATCCACACCCCGGGCGGGCGCGTGCCCTCCGTCACGCCCCGCGAGATGACCGCACCGGACATCCGGTCCACGATCGCCGACTTCGCCCAGGCCGCCCGCAACGCCGTCGCGGCGGGCTTCGCCGGCGTGGAGGTCCACGCCGCCAACGGGCAGCTCCTCCACCAGTTCATGGCGCGCAACACCAATCACCGCACCGACGCCTACGGCGGTTCCGTGGCGAACCGCATCCGCTTCGCGGTGGAGGTGACCCGCGCCGTGGCCGAGGCGATAGGCCCCGGGCGGGTGGGCGTGCGCATCTCTCCGGCCAACACCGTCAACGGCATCGAGGAAGGCGACACCCAGCACCTCTACCCCGCACTCCTCGACGCCCTCGCGGACATGGACCTGGCCTACCTCCACCTCGAATTCGCCGACCCCGCCAACCCCCTCTTCGCCACCGTCCGCAACGCCTGGCCCGGCATCCTGATGGCCAACCCGGACCTGGGCTGGCCGGACCCGCTGCCCGCCGACGGCGGGCGGGGCGCCGGGGAACGCCTGCTGGCCGCGGGGGCCGACCTGATCTCCCTGGGCCGCGCCTTCCTCGCCAACCCCGACCTCGTCGAACGCCTCCAGGCCGACGCGCCCCTCAACCCGGTGCGCGACGCGTACACGATGTACGTGGGCGGAGCCACCGGCTACACCGATTACCCCACCCTGACCGCACATGGCCGGAAAGCACAGGCCCCTCGGCCGTTCCCCCTGGAGGCGGTGGTCCGCTGATACAGCCGGTGACATAGTCACCGGATGCGGTCAGCCTCGCGGGGACAGTACGCGGGACCGCCCTTGGGGAGAGGAACGAGAACGCCCATGAACGTCGGCACCTTGACGTCCCGCACCGTGGCCGCGGCCGCGCTCGCCCTGGCACTCGGCCTGGGTACGGCTCCCGGCGCCCAGGCCGCGGCCGCGCAGACGACGGCATCCCTCACCGACAAGGTGGGCAAGGCCGGCCTGGCCGACGGCGGTGACGGAGGCGGCTGGCACGGCGAGGGCGGTCTGGAGCTGAACGCCGCGGACAACTCCCGCGTCGACGCGTTCGTCGAGCAGGCCAGGAAGGCCGAGCGTGCCATCAGCCCGCAGGTGCGGGCCGCCGCGCGGCTCAGCTCGGCCGAGCTGATCGGCTTCGACCACCGCCTGAAGTCGCCCGACTCGCTCAAGCGCAAGGTCGCCACGTCCCTGAAGGAACATCAGGGACAGAACGTGAACGAGGCCCTGGCCGACATCAAGGACTCCGTGCGCTACACCCTGCAGTGGCCCGACGGCCGCTACGCCACCGGCGTCGCCATGGCCTCGCACCTGCTGTCCGTGTGGGGCAACGACAGCGCCAAGTGGTCCAACACCTGGGGCCGCGCCAAGGGCTACAAGGGGATCAACGCGGCCTGGAAGGCACCCTTCTCCGGGCACCTCTTCGAGGTCCAGTTCCACACGCCGGCGAGCAAGAACGCCCAGGAGGTCACGCACAAGCTGTACGAGGAGCAGCGCCTGCCCGGCACCTCTCCGGAACGGGCCAAGGAGCTCCAGGAACAGCAGGACGCGATCTTCGCCGCCGTTCCCGTGCCGCAGGGAGCCGAGCGGCTCTCCGCCCCCGCTCCCCGGCGGCCCGCGCCGCCCGTGGAGCGCCCGCTCTAGCCGCGGTTGCGGCGCGGGCAGGTGACGCAGAGCTTCTCCGGGCCGAGCGTGTACCACATGCAGCAGGTGTTGCGGGTGCGGGTGGCCTCGCCGGCCGCCTTCTCGGCCGCGTCCGTGCAGGGCCGGAAGCCGGCCGCGCCCACGAAGGGCGCGGTGCGGCCCGGCAGCAGTGCCTCCGCCGCCTCCACGGCACGGCGCTCCTGGCCGGTCGTCCGGCCCACGTACCAGATGCTCTCGGCGAGCTCGTCGGTCGCCAGGCCCCACACCGCGCGGGGCCCCCGGCGCAGCAAGGGCCGGAACTCCTCCAGGACGGGTCCGAGGTGGTGGGCGACGGCGTGGCGCAGCACCGTGCGCAGCTGCTCCTCGTCCGCGACGACGCGGACGCCGGGCTGTCCGGCGGCCGGGTCGTCGGGCAGACAGCTGATGTAGGAGGGGGAGACGGTGAGCGAGCCCGAGGCCGCGTCGTACCCGATGCCGTCCGGTCCGACCCACGGCACGCGCCGCTCCAGGAACCAGGGCCCGCTCATGGCCGACGTCGCCAGGAAGGCGTACTGGTGCAGCACGTCGAGGGCCGCGACGTCCCGACGGGGCGTCACCCCGTGGCCGTCGGCGATCCGCCGGCCCGCCATGTCGACGAGCCACTCCCGCAGGGCGGCGTCCTGGACGAGCCGCTCGCCGGTGACCTGCGCCCCGCCCGCCCTGGACGTCACGTCCAGACGGACGAGGGGTTGCAGCACCTCCGTCAACCGTGCGTAGGTCTCCCGGAGGACGTCCACGCGGCCGGCTGCCTGGGGAACGGCAACCGTCCCGGAAGCGGCAACTGCAGTCGTCACGGAGTCCCCCAGAGGGTGATCGATGTCGATACGGAGTAGGTAAGGCTTACCTTAACAGCAGCGAACGCGCAAGCGAGGGGCCGTCACCTGCGTCACCCACCCCCACGCCTGCCCCACCTATATGCACGCCACACGAAAAGCCGTACGATCACGGCATGGTCACGGCCCGGCCCACCTCCTGTGTGCTGCGCTCCCACCCGTCACGGGTGGGGCTGCGGCGACTGCTGTGGTTGGCCGCGCTCCTTCTGGGCCTGCTCTACACCCACGGGCTGAGCGCCGAATCCGCCGAAGGCCACGTCTCCGCGCTCTCGGCCGCTTCGGCCATCCAGGCCCCGGCCCAGGGCGGCCCCGGCCCCTCCGGGCCGGCGCAGCGCACCACCGGCAGCGCCTCGGGCGACACGGCGGGCGACCGTTGCGGCGTCCAGGGGCATGACGGTCACGAGCCCGGCCACAGCGAACAGACCTGCATGTCGGGCCAGCCGCAGCACGGCGCCGGCCTCCCCCTCCCCTGCCTGTCGTGCCGGGGCGTCCCCGCGCCGCCGCACCCGTCGGTGACGAGCACGACGGGGACCGGTGACCTCATGGCGCACCCGCCCACGACAGGCGGCTCAACGGTCCTGCGGATCTAGACCGGCCCCTGCCGCAGCCGGCGCACGCAGCTCCCACCGACCGTCCGGCACCCGGCGCACAGCCGGCCGAACGCGCCCGCACCGCCGGTGCCGGCGCCTGCCCGCGGCCCGGTTCCCCTCGGCCACGCCGGCCTTCGCGACCGCCGGTGCCGGCTCACCACCGTCCGCCCCCGGCGGATCCGGAGCTTCGCCGCCGCGGGCCGTACGTACCGGCCACGGCATGAACGCCGCGCCGTCGACCGACCCGGAGAACAGGACCCTCTTCCGGCCGGGCCGGCGCGAGATGAGCACTCCCCCTCCGACACTCATCGAGCGAAAGCGACAACGATGCATTCTGCAATCCCTGCTGCCTCCTCCCCCACGGGCTCCGCTCGCGCCCAGGACATGTCCGGGCTGGTGGGGAACACCCCCGTCCTCCGGGTGTCCGAGCCGCTGGCCCCCGCCGGCCGCGGGTTCTGGGCGAAGCTGGAGGGCTTCAACCCCGGTGGCATCAAGGACCGTCCCGGCCTGCACATGGTCGAACGCGCCCGCGCCCGTGGCGACCTGCGCCCCGGCGGCCGGATCGTCGAGTCCAGCAGCGGCACGCTCGGGCTGGGCCTCGCCCTCGCCGGCATGGTCCACGGCCACCCGGTCACGGTCGTCACCGATCCGGGCCTGGAGCGGTCGATGACCCACCTGCTGGCCGCCTACGGCGCCCGGGTGAACGTCGTCTCCGAACCCCACCCCACCGGCGGCTGGCAACAGGCCCGACGCGACCGCGTCGCCCATCTGCTGGCCCGGCACCCCGGATCCTGGTGCCCCGACCAGTACAACAACCCCGACAACACCACCGCCTACGCACCCCTGGCCCTCGAACTGGCCTCCCAGCTCGGTCACATCGACGTGCTCGTGTGCAGCGTCGGCACCGGCGGCCACTCCGCCGGCGTCTCGCGCGTCCTGCGCCAGCTCTTCCCCGGCCTGAAGCTCGTCGGCGTCGACACCATCGGCTCGACCATTTTCGGCCAGCCCGCCCGGCCCCGGCTGATGCGCGGCCTCGGTTCGAGCATCCATCCCCGCAACGTCGCGTACGACCAGTTCTCCGAGATCCACTGGGTCGCCCCCGCGGAGTCCGTGTGGACCTGCCGCCAACTGGCCGCGTCCCATTACGCCACCGGCGGCTGGAGCGTCGGCGCTGTCGCCCTGGTCGCCGGCTGGCTGGCCCGCACGCTGCCCGCGGACACCCGCATCGCGGCGGTCTTCCCCGACGGCCCGCAGCGCTACCTCGGCACCGTCTACGACGACGACTACTGCGCCGCCCACGGTCTGCTCGACCAGCCCCCCGCGTCCGAGCCGGAGGTGGTCGGCCGGCTCGACGAGAAGGAAGTCACCCGCTGGACCCGCTGCACCGACGTGGTCGACCCGCTCACCCTGACCGGCGCCGCCCCGGCCGACGACCGTGCCGGCCGGACCGGCCGCACCCCCGCCGGGACGGGCACGCAGGAGCGTCCGAAGTGAACAACGCCCTCACGGAGATGCGCTCCCATCCCCACAGCGTCCAGCTGCTGATGGTCAACCAGTTCACCATCAACCTCGGCTTCTACATGCTGATGCCCTACCTCGCCGCGCACCTGTCCGGAACGCTCGGCCTGGCCGGATGGCTCGTCGGACTGGTCCTGGGCGTGCGCAACTTCAGCCAGCAGGGCATGTTCCTGGTCGGCGGTGCCCTGGCCGACCGGTTCGGCTACAAACCACTGATCGTCACCGGCTGTCTCCTGCGGACGGCCGGCTTCGCGGCCCTCGGCCTCGTCGACGCGCTCCCCGCCCTGCTGGCCGCCTCCGCCGCCACCGGACTCGCCGGCGCCCTGTTCAACCCGGCCGTACGGGCCTACCTGGCCACCGACGCCGGCGAGCGCCGCGTGGAAGCCTTCGCGCTGTTCAACGTCTTCTACCAGGCCGGCATCCTGCTCGGCCCGTTGGCAGGCATGGTCCTCACCGGAGCCGGCTTCCGCACCACCTGCCTGACCGCCGCCGGCATCTTCGCGCTGCTGAGCGTCGTGCAGATCCGTTCCCTGCCCGCCCGGCGGGGCGACGGCAGCCAGGACGCCGGACCCGGTGCGCAGAGCCTGCGGGCCCAGTGGCGCGGCATCCTGGCCAACCGGCCCTTCCTGCTGTTCTCCGCCGCCATGACCGGCTCGTACGTGCTGTCCTTCCAGGTCTACCTCGCCCTGCCCCTGGAAGTACGGCGGCTGGGCGGCGACGGCACGTTCGGCACCGCGGCCGTCGCCGCGCTCTTCGGGGCCTCGGGCTTGAGCACGATCCTCTTCCAGACCAAGGTCACCGCTTGGTGCAGGGCCCGCACGGAACCGGGCCGGGCCCTCGGCCTGGGGGTGCTCACCATGGGCGTGGCGTTCGCGCCCCTGCTCCTGGCGACCGCCGTGCCCGTACCGGCCGGCGGGCCCGGCCTGTGGCTGCTCGCCGCCGTGCCCCCGTGCCTCACCGCGCTCCTGCTCGCGCTGGGAACGATGATCGCCTACCCCTTCGAGATGGACATCGTCGTCCGGCTCTCCGGCGGCCGCCTGGTGGCCACCCACTACGGGCTCTACAACACCATCTGCGGAATCGGCATCACTGTCGGAAACCTCCTCACCGGCGCCGCGCTCGACGCCGCCCGCGCCGCCGGGGCCACCGCCCTGCCCTGGCTCGCGCTCGTCGTCCTCGGTCTCGCCTGTGCCGCGGCGCTCTCCTGGGTGCACCGCACGGGACGCCTCGCCGCGCCCTCGGCCCCACCGGAACGACCTGGGCATGCGATGACGAAGGGGGCGGCACACCATGCTCGGGTCTCTCAGCCGCGGGCGCGCACCACGCGCCCCTCGTCCCAGACGGGTTCGGAGGTCTCCACGACCCGGCCGTCCTCCCGGAAGACCAGGTAGCGGCTGAAGGCACGGGCGAACCAGCGGTCGTGGGTGACGGCGACGACCGTGCCCGTGAAGGCGTTCAGGGCCTGTTCCAGGGCTTCGGCGGAGATCAGGTCCAGGTTGTCGGTGGGCTCGTCCAGGAGCAGGAGCGTGGCGCCGGCCAGTTCCAGGAGGAGGATCTGGAACCTGGCCTGCTGGCCGCCGGAGAGGGTCTCGAAGGGCTGCCGGCCGGCGCCGGCGAGCCCGTAGCGGCTCAGGGCCGACATGGCGTCCTGCAGGTCCACGCCCTGCCGGTCGCCGTCGCCGCGGCCGAGGATGTCGGCGGGGGTGCGGCCCGCCCACTCCGGGTGCCGGTGGGTCTGGGCGAACAGCCCGGGTCGCACCCGGGCCCCCAGGCGGCATGTGCCGGAGTGCCCGACGGTGGGCGGGGCGTCGCCGGCCGACTCGTCCAGCAGGCGCAGGAAGTGGCTCTTGCCCGAGCCGTTGGACCCGAGGACGCAGACGCGGTCGCCGAAGAAGACCTCCAGGTCGAAGGGGCGCATGAGGCCGGTCAGTTCGAGGTTCCGGCAGGTGATCGCCCTGAGGCCGGTGCGGCCGCCGCGCAGGGCGGGGGCGACGCGCTGGGTCCGGGGCGGGGCCGGTGGGGGGCCGGCCGCCTCGTACTTCGCCAGCCTGGTCTGGGCGGCGTGGTAGCGGGAGGCCATCTCGTCGCTGATGGACGCCTGCTGCCGCAGGGTGCGGACGAGTTCCTTGAGCTGGTCGTGCTTCTCGCTCCAGCGACGCCGCAGTTCCGCCACCCGTTCCCAGCGGGCCTCGCGGGCGGCGTGCCAGGTGGCGAAGCCGCCCCCGTGGGTCCAGGCCGAGCCGCCTTCGAGGGTGACGACCTGGGTGGCCGTGCGGCTCAGCACCTCCCGGTCGTGGGTGACGAGCAGGACGCCCTTGCGCGTGCGGAGGAGTTGTTCCTCCAGCCAGCGCTTGCCGGGGACGTCGAGGTAGTTGTCCGGCTCGTCCAGCAGGAGCAGTCCGGCCGGACCGCGCAGCAGCGCCTCCAGGACGAGGCGCTTCTGCTCGCCGCCGGAGAGCGTGGCCACGTCGCGGTGCTGGGCGGTGGAGAAGGGCAGGCCGAGGGCGGCGACGGTGACGGTGTCCCAGAGCACCTCGCACTCGTAGCCGCCGGCCTCGCCCCAGGAGGTGAGGACCTCGGCGTAGCGCAGCTGGGCGGCCTCGTCGTCGTTCTCCATCAGCGCGAGCTCGGCCGCGTCGACGGCGGCCGCGGCCGCCTGCTGGGGCGGGGGTGCCACGGACAGCAGCAGGTCGCGCACGGTCCGGCCGTCGCGGACGCCGCCGATGAACTGCGGCATGACCGCCACGGCCCCCTGGCGGCGCACGGTGCCGTGCGGGACGGGCAGTGCTCCCGAGAGCATGCGCAGGAGGGTGGTCTTGCCCGCGCCGTTGTCACCGATCAGGGCGACGGTCTCGCCTCCCGGCACGCGGAAGGACACGTCGCGGAACAGCTCGCGCCCGTCGGCCAGGGTGTGGGCGAGGGCGCCGGCCTCTAGGTAGCCCATGCGGGCAGCCTAGCCACAGGAAGTCCGGCTCCGGCTCATTAAGGCCACTCCGTTGGCATTCGCCGGGATGCACGCCCCCGGCGCACGCCATGGCCCGGCACCCCCGCCCCCGTCACTGGCGCCTCGTGCGGCACGGGCCGTCCCGGGCCTCGCGCCGTCATGCCGGAGCGACAACTAAAAGAGGATTTAACGTACTTATCTACTGTCAGCTGACTCCTCCGCTGCTGACTGGAATCTGCCGATAGGGCCCTTGTGCGGCGGGGACGCATGCGTGAACGTTGGCCCGGCACCCTTCGTTCGCAGCGCGTCCGCTCCCCCGCTCTCCGCGGCGCGTCCGTCCTTCGTTCGCCCGGCGGGCAGCCGCCCGCCCGAGGAAACCGGAAAGGCACCGATGCGCCGTGTTCCCGACGTACGACCGCCGGCCCTCCGGCCGGCCGCCGTTCTCCCGGGGCCGGCACCCCGCCGCGGGCCCGTCACCGTCGCCCTCGCGGGGGCCGAGTTCGGCTGGGGCAGCTCCGGGAAGCTGAGCGCGGTCCTCTCCGCGCTGCGCGAGCGGGCGCGGCTGCCGCTGCGGTTCGTCGGACTCGCCTCCGGACTCGGCCGTCCCCTGCTGGCCGAGCACTCCGTCGAACACTGGTACGACCTGCCGGACGCCGCGGCCGACCGGCGCGCCGCCGTCGGGCGGATCGTGCGGTCGCACGGGGTACGGGCGGCCGTGGTCGTCCTGGACGGCGCGATCGCGACGGCGCTGCAGGCGGCCGGTGTGCCGACGGTGTTCGTGGACAGCCTGCCCTTCCTGTGGACCGAGGGGGACCGTGCGGCGCTGCCTCTGGACGCGACCGTCTACTGCGCCCAGCAGTGCGTCGGCCTTCCCCCCGAGTGCGAGGGAATCCTGGCGTCCGTCGCCTCGCTCCGCTGGGTCGAGGCGGTCATCGGCACTCCCCCGGCCGGCTCCACCGGCACGCCCGGCACGCCCGGCACGCGGACCTGGCGCAAGGCCCTGGTCAGCCTGGGCGGCCTCGGCGCCCCCCGCCTCCCCGACCGGACGGCGTACCCCCGCGTCGTCGTCCCCGCCGTCCTCGACGCGCTGGCCGAGCACGGCGTGCAGGAGGCGCACCTGGCCGGCAACCTCCCGGCCGGCCTCCTCGGCGGCCTCGTCGAGCGGCCCCCTGCCGGGCTGCGGGTCACGGCGGGGCCGCTCCCCCACAGCGCGTTCCTGTCCGAACTGACCCGCTGCGACGTCCTCCTCGCCTCTCCGGGTCTCACCACCCTGTTGGAGGCGGGCAGGCTGGGGGTGCCCACGGTCTGCCTGCCGCCGCAGAACCTCAGCCAGATCTTCAACGGCCGCTTCCACAGCCGGGCCGTCGGCGTGGACGTACGGGTCGTCTGGCCCGAGAACGTCTTCCGGGAGGAGGAGGCGCTCGGGCTGCGCGCGAAGGGCGAGGACCACGCCTTGGAGCTGATCTACGGCGGCATCGGCCGCGTGGCCGCGAGAGCGGACGGCACGCCCGGGGCGGCCGGCCTGCGTGCCGCCGTCCTGGCCGCGGTGCGGCGGGCGGCAGGCGGCGCCGACTGGGGCGCTCTCACCGCGGCCGTCGGCACCGGCGGCGCGGCCCAGGTCGCCGAGGCGCTGCTGGCCATAGCAGGGCCGACGCCGGCCCGTGGCGCCTGACGCCCGCACCCGTCCGTCCCGCGCCCCGGCCACCACCACGACTGCGGCCGCATCGTGCCCTCCGTTCTCCCGCCCGTCCCCGGTCGGTCGCCCGTCCCTTGCCGTGAACGACCCGAAAGGCCCCGCCTCGATGCGTGAGCGTCACCGCTACCTCTTCATCAGGATCCTGGAAGCCTGCAACGCCGACTGTTTCATGTGCGAGTTCGCGCTCTCCCGCGACGCCTACCGCTTCTCCGTCGAGGACTTCGACGAGCTGCTGCCCGAGGCCCTGGAGGCCGGGGTGCGGTACGTGCGCTTCACCGGGGGCGAGCCGCTCATGCACCGGGACGTCGTGGAGCTGGTGCGCAGGGGCACGGCGGCGGGCATGCGGATGTCGCTCATCACGAATGGGATGATGCTGCCGAGGATGGCGGAGCGGCTCGCCGCAGCCGGCCTGGCCCAGGTGATCGTCAGCCTGGACGGCGCCTCGGGAGCGACCCACGACGTCTACCGCCGCTCCCCCGGCATGTTCGACAACGGGCTGAGCGGGCTGCGCGCCGCCGCGGCGCTCGGCGTCCTGCCGCGGGTCAACACCGTCGTCGGGCCGCACAACTACACGGAGATGCCACAGCTGCAGAAGGTCCTCACCGAAGCGGGCGTGGTGCAGTGGGAGCTGTCCGCCCTGAAGCTGGACCGCACCATCACCTACCCCGACCCCTCGCATGTGCGGCAGGTGTGCGACCCCCTCTACGACGCCGACCCGGACACCGCGCTGGTGCCCCTGGGCAAACGGTTCTACGGGGACACCCCGGAGGAGCGGGAACGGTACTTCGGCGAGTCCCTGACCCCGCGCGCCTCCCGGCCGCTGTGTCACGTCGTGGACGACGTCATCTACGTCGACGGGCGGTTCGGGCGGATGTACGCCTGCAGCTGCCTGCCGCACCGCGAGGACGGCGACGGCCCGGCAGGCGGTGCCCCGTTGCGGGAGAACGGCGCGGTGGCGCTCGACACGCCCGTCTTCCGGGCGCACGCCGGTTTCTTCCGCGCCCACGGTCCCGAGCTGTGCTCGGGCTGCTCCACGACGGCCGCGGGATACAGCGACGACGTCGCCCGGCTCGGGACGGTGCCGCCGTGGCGGTACTGACCCCCGGCGGCGCGGACGCCCCGCCGCCCTCCGACGGCCGCCCGGGGACCGGGCGCAGCACCCACGGTGCCGGCCGCCGCGCACCGGTGCCGCCGGGATCCGGCCCGGCGCGGCAGCGGGTGCTGCTGGTGTCGCGGGACGACGAGCTGGACTCCCTGCTCGCCCGTCGCCGCGTCGCCGCGCACCTCGGCGGACTGGCCGTCACCACCGAGGCGTCCGCCGGCGGTCCGCCGGACGCGGCCCTGGTCTGCGACGACGAGGCGGCCACCGAACGGCTGCTGGCCCTGGGCGTACCGGTGGTGCACCTCTTCTCCGGCGAACCCTCCGGCGAACGGGGGGCCGGGAGGCCCGGCGCGGTCGGGCGGGCGGTGCGATGGCTGCACCGGCCCGGCTGGCTGCCCGCCCCCGGGCCGCCGGGACCGGGCGTCCGGGCCACCGGGACGCTCGCACCCGTCCGCACGGCCCGGGACCGCGGCCGCGCCGGTGCCCTGCTGCTCCTGTCGCTGTGGGGCGTTCCGGACGGCGAGGCGCGGGCGTTCGCCGACGGGCCGTTGCAGGCGCTGGTCCGGGCGGCGGCGGACCGGGCGGGCCACTGCGACGTGGTGTGCGACACCGGGCTCGCCGCCGTCCGTTCCGCCCTCCGGGGCCTCGGCGCCTCCGGGGAGGTGCGGTCGAGCCGTGCCGCCGACGTGGACGTCGACGCGCTGCACGCCGCCGGCGAGGTCTTCCTGGCCTCCCCGACGCTGGCGGCGGTGGGGCTCGCCCGGGCACGGATCGCCCCCGTCTGTTTCCTGCCGCCCCTGGGCGAGGCACAGAGGGCTCTGGCCGAGCGGGTGCGCCGGGTGGTCTCCGTGCCCGTCGCCGACGGCTCCGGCAGGAGTCCTCTGCCGGAGCCGCCCCGGGCCGACGCGCTGTGGAGCGCGGTGGAGTCCACCGCGGACGACCTGCGTGGTGCCCAGCGCATCGCCCGTAGCGTCCGTCAGCTCTCGCTCGCCCCGCCGTGACCGCGCTGCCCCGAGGACCACCCCGGCGGTGGGCCGAGGGGCCGCCCCGCCTTCGAGTCACCGATCGCCTGTCGACACTGGAGCCGCCATGTCCGGCACACCCGGCGAACACGACGTCACCGCAGACCCCGCCGGCTTCCGGCCCCGCATCCCCCCGGCGGAGTGGGACGACTGGCGCTGGCACATGCGCAAACGCATCAACACCCTCGACAAGGCGCGGCGCTGGATCCGCCTCACCGCCGACGAGGAGAAGGCCATCGCCGGGTCGGCCGGCAAGTACCGCTGGAGCATCACCCCCTACTACGCGTCCCTGATGGACCCCGACGACCCCACGTGCCCGGTCCGGCTGCAGGCCGTGCCCGCGCCGGGCGAGCTCACGGAGTTCCCCGGCTCCGACGTCGACCCCGTCGGGGACATGTACTACCGCAAGACCAACAGGGTGGTGCACAAGTACCCGGACCGGGTGATCATGCTGATCACCGAGGCGTGCCCCGTCTACTGCCGGCACTGCACCCGCAAGTTCCACACCACCGACGTGTCCGGCACCTACTTCCGTGACGACGAGGGCGGGTCGTTCGACGAGGACCTGCGCTACATCGCCGACCACCCGGAGATCCGGGACGTGCTGCTCACCGGCGGCGACCCGCTGTCGTACCAGGACGCCCGGCTGGAGGAGATCGTCTCCGGGCTGCGGGCGATCCCGAGCGTGGAGATCATCCGCATCGGCAGCCGGTTCCCGGTGCTGCTGCCGCAGCGCATCACCGACGGCCTGTGCGCCATGCTCGCGCGCCACCACCCGGTGTGGCTCAACACGCACTTCAACCATCCCAAGGAGATCACCGCGGAGTCCGCCGCCGCCGTGGACCGCCTGCTGCGGCACGGCATCCCGGTGGGCAACCAGACCGTGCTGCTGCGCGGGATCAACGACGACGTCACCACGATGCGCACGCTGATGACGGAGCTGCTGCGCATCCGCGTCCGCCCCTACTACCTCTACCACTGCGACAACGTCACCGGTGTCTCGCACTTCATGACCTCCGTGGAGAAGGGCTGGGAGATCATGGAGGGCCTGCAGGGCCACATCACCGGGTTCGGGGTGCCGCAGTACGTCCTCACCACGATGATCGGCAAGATCCCCGTCGCCCAGCCGTACTTCACCCCCCACCCCGACGGCCTGCTGCTGCGCAACTACCGGGGCCAGGAAATGGTCGTCGACGCCGCCGCGTACCCGATCACGGAGCCTGATGCGCCATGAGTCTCGACAAGCGCCTGGGACAGCGATTCCTGCCCTACGGGGCCAACTACCTCGACTGGTCGGACATGCACGAGCTGCGCGAGGCGATCGAGCACGCCGTGCTCTTCCGCTACCAGACGGAGGGCGAGTCCATCGCCTCCCGGCTGGAGCGCCGGGTCGCCCAACGCCTGGGCGCCCGGCACGTCCTGGCCCTGCACAACTGCACCGAGGCCCTCCGGCTGGCGCTGATCTCCACCAGGCCGCGCACCGGCGACCTCGTCCACATCCCGGCGGTCACCTTCGTCGCGGTGGCGGGGGCGGTCCTCTCCAGCGGCCTGATCCCCGTGCTCGTCGACGTCGACGACTCCCTCTCCCTCGACCCCGCCCTGCTGCCGCCCGGCACCGAGCGGGTGATCGTCGCCCACATGGAGGGAACGGTGGCCCGGCTGCCGGACGGCGTGCCGTACGTCGTCGAGGACTGTGCCCAGGCCCTGGGCGCCCGCTTCCCCGACGGCCGGCACGCCGGGACGGCCGGGTACGCCGGCACGTTCAGCTTCCATCACAACAAGGTCCTCACCTCGGGCGAGGGCGGACTGCTCGTCACCGGCGATCCCGCCGCGTGGGCGACCATGCGCTGCTACCACGACCACGGGTCCGCCCGGGTGCCCGGCTGCTACCCGACGTGGAACGCGGACGCCCACTACGGGGAGAACTTCGTCACCAGCGAGGGCGTGGCGGCCATCCAGTTCCAGCAGTTCCGCCACCTCGACGAGCTGCTCGCCGGCCTGGAGCGGCAGCACGCCATCGCCATGGACAACCTGCCGGACCGCACGGACCTCACGGTCCTGCCGAGGGCCGCGGGGGACGTGAAGATCAGCCTGCGCTTCCGCTGGGAGAGCCGGGAACTGCGCGACGCGGCCGTCGCCGCGCTCACCGCGCGCGGCGTCGCCAACTGGACGCTCGGCAAGTACCTCCTGCCGGAACACCCCGTGATCACCGGCCGGCGCTCCCTCTACGCCGACGGCTTCCCCTGGAGCCTCGCCCCCGGCCGGCCCCTGACGATCAGCCGCGACGGGTTCGCCCGCACCCGGGACCTGCTCGACCGCACCCTGTGCGTGCCCTTGTCCCCGGAGCTCTCCGAACAGGAGCAGATCCTGGCCGTCAAGACCCTGCGCCAGACCCTGGAGGCCGTGTGACCGGGAGCGCCCCCGTCCTGCTGATGGCCGACGACCGGGCCTGCAGCTTCACCCGCTACGCGGCCGGGGCCCTGGCCGGCCGGCTGGTGCTGCTGCGCTTCGCCGAGGTGCGCCGGGACCTGTCGGACGACTACCTGCGCGAAACCGCGCACCTGCCGGCGTTCTGGGTGCGCGAGGGCGTGCCGCTGGAGGAGGAGGCCCGGCGCTACACGGAGTGGGCGGCCGCGCTGCCCGCCCGGCCCGACCGCTTCTGCAACCCCTCCGAGCCCCGGCAGTCCGTCGCCCAGCGGTTCGCGGCGCTGGCCGGGCTGCCGCACCTGACGGAACGACAGGTGACGTGGGTGCGGGACAAGGCCGCCATGAAGGACAAGTTCCGGGAACTGGGGCTGCGCACCGCCCGGTACGCGCGCGTGGCGGACGCGGCCGACGTCGAACGCTTCGCGGCCGTGTGCGGCTGGCCGCTGGTCCTCAAGCCCGTGGACTCCTTCGCCTGTGTGGACACCTTCCGGCTGACCGGACCGGCCTGCCCGGACCGGGTCCTCTCCGGCACGCGGGAGTGGATGGTGGAGGAGTACCTGGGCGGCACCGAGTGGGAGGTGTGCGCGCTCGTCCACGACGGGGAGGTCCTGGACGCCTGGCCCAGCGCCATGCCGTGCCGTCCGCTGGACATCGTCGACGGTGCGATGAACGCCAACATCAGCGTGGCCACCGGTGAGGGCCCGCCCGTGGACCTGCGGGGCGTGCTCCAGCGCATCGCCACCGGCATGGGCCTGGACCACGGCTACGTGCACATGGAGTTCTTCCTGATCGACGGAGAGGTGTTCGCGGGCGAGATCGGGGTGCGGCTGGCGGGCTGCGAGATCACCGCCAACCACGGGCACGCCTACGGCTTCGACGTCTTCGGGGCCACCCTCGACGTCTACCTCGGCCGGCGCCCCCGCCTCCGGTACGGCGAGCGCCGCTGCGCGGGCGACCTGCTGCTCCCGCTGCCCGGCTCGGGCGTCGTCCGCGCCATCACCCCCCGGGAGGAGCTGTTGCGCATCCCCGGGGTCGTCGACGCCGTTCTCAAGGTGGGCGTCGGTGACGCGGTCGCGGCACGCCGCGCCTCGCACAACGCGTCCGGGTACGTCCATGTGACCGGCACGTCGATCGGCGAGGTGGAGCACCGCATGCGCGAGGTCCTCGGCGCCTTCACCATCGATGTGGCGCCCACCGTGCGGCCCCGGGAGGCCGGCGCCGCGCACCCGTAGCCCCGTGCCCGGCCGGACCGCACCGGACCGCACCGCCAGCGAACGGAGACCGAGACAGTGACGAACGGGTTGCCCCGCCGGTTCATCAACCTGCTGACGCGCCATCACGTGGTGGGGGCGGCCTGCTGGAGCGTGGTCTCCCGGCTGCCCGTGTACCTGATGTCGCTGGCCATGGTGCTGGTGGTGCGGGAACAGGGCGGCAGTTACGCACAGGCCGGGCTGGTGGCCGCGCTGTACACGCTGGGCATGGCGGCCGGCAGTCCCCTCGTCGCGCGGTACGTCGACCGCAGGGGCCGGCGGCCGGTGCTCGTCGCCACCGGGCTGGTCTATCCGTCCGCGCTGGGCCTGCTGGTGTGGGTCACCCGGCCGGGCGACTGGGCCCAGCCGGTCGCGGCCGTCGTCGCCGGGGTGGCCCTGCCGCCCGCCAACGCGTGCATGCGGTCGCTGTGGGCGCGGCTGCCGCTCGCCGACGACGAGCGGGAGATCGCCTATTTGTGGGAGGCCCTGCTCACCGAGTTCCTCGTGATCGGTGCGCCGCTGATGCTGGCGGCCCTGATGCTCCCGGGGTCCGCCGGGCTCGCACTGGCGACGGTGGCGACGATCGGCGGCGCCGGAGCGCTGGGGCTCGCCATGACCCGGCTTCCCTCGGAGCCCCGGCAGAAGGGCGCACCGCCGGGCGACGGTCCGCACCACCTGCTGGGCCCGCTCAGGGAACCGGCCATGCTGGCGCTCACGGCGGTGATGGCCGTGTGCGCGGTGCCCATCGGGCTGATGACGCTGGCCATTCCGGCGTTCGTCGACGACCACGGATCGCCGGGCAGCACGGGCGTCGTGTACGCCTGCTGGGGCGTCGGCAGTGCGGTGGGGGCCCTGTGGCTGGGGCGCTCGCAGTCGGAGGTGGCGGTGCACCGGAGGTTTCCGCGGCTGGTGTCGGCCTATGCCGTGGGGACGGCGCTGCCCCTGCTGGCCGTGTCCGAGCTGACGCTGGGGGTGGCCCTGGCCGTGGGCAGCGTGCCCATCGCCCTGGTGTCGGCCAGTGAGATGACCCTGGTCAGCCGGGTCGCCGACAGCCGGTTGCTGACGGAGGCGTTCACCTGGGCCTCCCTGGCGACGGTGGTGGGCGACGCCGTGGGGCAGCAGGCGGGCGGGCTGCTGATGGATCCGGCCGGGCCGCGGGGGGTGTTCGCGGTGGCGGCCGTGGTGGCGGCGGCCGGGGCCGCCCTGGCCTTCGCCTGCCGGGACCTGCTGGGCCGTGGTGCGGTCGTCGCGGCGGAGCAGGCGGCATGAGCGGGCACCGGCCCGCCAGGGCCCCACCGCCCGCCGGCCCGTCCCTCTGCCCTGCCCATTCCTCCTGCCGTCCTCGGTCTTCTCCCTCTCGTCCCTCCCCCTTTCGTGCCGGCCCGCGCCCGGGCCGGCCCCAGGTCAGCGCACGAACACGAGGTGTCTCCCCATGAACCCTGCCGTCAGCTACCAGCGGCACCAGCCGTCGTCCGCCGTACCGGGCCCCGGAGTCTTCCGCCCGGTCGCCCTCGACCGGTTCCCCGACGCCGTCGCGGAATTCCTGGCGGCCCCCGGCCGGACGCCCGTTCCCGTACCCGTCGACGGCCGTGCCGATCTCGTCTCCGGCGTGAGCGCGGCCAACGGCCTCTACGACGGCGTCCACACGCCCGCACCCCTGGACCTGGGGGTCGTGCTCGGGGCCGAGGACCTGCCGCCGGGAGTCGCGGAGCTGGCCGGTCCGTTCGCCCGCCGGTGGGTGGACGAGAAGGAGCTCGACGATGCGGCCGGGTTCCACGACCGGTACCCCGGGACGCTGCTCGTCGTCGGCCGGTACGACCGCCTCAACCTCTCCCCCGTACGGGCGCTGCTGCTGGCCACCTACCGCGGCGCCGGGCACGCGCTGACCCTCCTGAGCGGGCGCGACGGCACCTCGGTGGCCTGGAACGTGGCCAAGCAGTACGCCGTGGCCGGCCGGGACGTGGACGCGCTGGGCCTGTTCACCGACACCGACCGCCCGCCCCACCTGCCCGGCGTGCGGGTCTTCGACGACCGGGACTTCGAACGGACCGACATCCAGGGCGAGATCCTCGGCACCCGCTGGCGCAGGGTGGTCTTCCAGGGCCACGGCAAGGACGACAGCGTCAACCTCGGCGAGTTCACCGTCTGCGGGCTCAACCCCGCCGTCCCCGCCGTCCCGGGCCTCCTCGGTCCCCGCTGCGCGTACGGGCTGCCGTGCTACAAGCCCGAGGACAAACTGGTGCCCCTCCACCGCGTGGAGGCCGTGGAGGTGGTCCTCAGCGCCTGCAACAGCGGCCCGCTCGCCGACCTCGCGCTCTACGACCCCAAGTACCAGCTGCTGCTCAACGCCCTCGACGGCCCCGCCCGCACGGTCGTCTCCGCGGTGTCCGTCCACGATTCCGACCGGCCGGAGAACGTGGCGTGGATGCGCGCCGCCCTCACCGGTGCGGACTCGGTGGACACCCTCAACGCCAGTCTGGCCGGGTCGCACCCCTACCCGGCGTTCATGCGCTTCGGCATGCCGGCCGGCCCGGGGGAGGAAGCGCCTGCCGCGCCCCGGCCTGCCGACCACCGGCCCGACCCGCTGCTGATCACCGTGGGACAGCGGCTCACTGCCCTGCTCGCCTCCGAGCTGCTGCCGCACAACCACGCGCTGCGGCCGCGGCTGACGAAGCTCGCCCGCAAGGTGGACCTCTGGGCAGCCCGGCCCACTCATCTGGCCGACCGGTCGCCCGAGGAGATCCTCGCCTCGCTCACGGCGGACCTGCAGTCCCTCGACCACGCGGTCGCCGAGCAGGTCGCGGAGAACCCCGAGAACGAGATCATGAACTACCCGGCCTACTTCGGTGACCGCAGCTCCCTCGACCCACGGGTGCGCGAGGTGACCTGTCACTGCGGCCGGCCCGCCCAGGAGTTCACGCGGCGCGGCCTGCTCCCGTACGTCCTGGACACCACGTGCGCGGTCTGCATGCGCTGCGGTGACGTCACGTTCCGGGTGCCCGGGGCGCCCGCCCTCCTGGCCTACGCCGAGGACGAGGTGGAGCAGGGCGGCGTGCTGGAGGTGCGCGCCGCGCTCACGGCGTCCCGGCCCGGTCCCGTGCGGCTCGGCCTGTTCGTCCCGACCTACCTGCGCGACGACACCGTGGTCGAGCCGCGCACGGTGAAGGTCCGGGGCACGGCCGACCGGGCCAGGGACGTGACGTTCCGGGTGCGGTTCGCGGCCGGGACCGCACCACAGGCTTACTACTTCACGGTCTTCGCCGTGCAGGACCTCGCCGTCTCCACCGCCCGGCGCCACTTCGGAGTCGTCCCGCGCAGCACGTGAAGACAGCAGCACCGGCACCATCCAACGGAGGAAGGACGGTTGTCATGCGGAACCAGAGCACACCCCCCATCGAGCTCGTCGAGAACGACGGCGAGGTGACCCTGAGCATCGGCGGCGAGCAGGCGATGCAGGCGTGGGAGCGCGACCTCATGTGGGCGAGCGCCGACATGCTGTGCGAGTACGGCCACGACTTCTACGAGGTCGGGCTGGGCCTCGGGCTGTCCGCCCTGCGCATCGCGGGCAACCCCGCCACGCGCAGCCACACGGTGCTGGAGCTCTTCGACGAGGTCGAGGACCTCTTCCGCGCCCGCCACCCGGACCTGCCCGGGACGCTCTCCATCGAGCGCGGCGACTTCTTCCGGCGCGTCTTCGAGCTGCCGTCGGAGAGCATCGACGGCATGTTCTTCGACCCGGCCCTGGACATGGACGTCTGGACGGACAAGGAGCTGTGGGCGAGGACCGTGCCGGAGGTCGTGCGCGTGCTGCGTCCCGGCGGGGTGTTCATCCCGTTCTTCAGCACCAGGCCGGAGCTGCGCTGGCAGTACCTGCCGCACTTCCGCAGCATCCGCGTCGAGCGTCACCCGTACGTCGCGTACGAGACCACGGAGTACACGCACGGCACGAGCGGGGACGCCTACATCCAGTGCTTCCGCAAGGACTGACGGCGTTTCCGCGACGACCTTCGACAAGGACTAGGACTGACTGACCGATGACCACCGAATCGAGTCCGGGCATCCGCTCGGTCTTCCTCGCCGGCCCCTTCCTCCAGCTCCTGGACCCGGCCACCGGGGAGATGCCCGGCGATGCCCGGGCCCCCTTCGACACCCTGATCAAGCACTTCGAGGCGCAGGGGCTCTCCGTCCACAACGCCCACCGCCGGGAGGCGTGGGGGGCGGAGCTGATGCGCCCGGAGGAGTGCACCCGCATCGACCAGGAGGAGATCCGCAAGGCCGACGCGTTCGTCGCCCTGCCGGGCTGTCCGGCCTCCCCCGGCACGCACATCGAAGTGGGCTGGGCCAGTGCGTTCGGCAAACCGATCGTCCTGCTGCTGGAGCGGGACCGGGAGTACACCTTCCTCGTCCAGGGGCTGCACACCGTGGCCACGGTGGAGTACGTCGTCCACACGGACGTCGCCGACGCGCTGCCCGCCGTCGACCGGGCCCTGCGCCGTGCGGTGGCCCGCCACCGGGATGCGGTGCCGCGCTGACCGCTGCCGCCGACCCCGCACGCCGCCGCCCGCCCCGTACGTCCCGGGGCGGGCGGCGGTCGTCCGGCGGGGCGGCACCGGCTCGCGGCCGGCTACGTGCGGCTTCCGCCGATGACGAAGTCGAACGTCGCCTGCAGCGCGGGGCCGGCCTGTCGGACGTTCATCAGCAGCGCCGGGTGGAAGATCGGATCGGTGGTGTTGCGGGGCTCGCCGGGGAAGTAGAGCTGGGTGGTGAGGACGGGGCCGCCGGGCGCCTGGACCTTGACGTGCAGGTGCCGGGTGCGGCCCGGGTAGAGGCCGGGGACGATCGTAGTCAGGGTGAACGCCCCGCGCGCGTCGGTGTACTGGTGTCCTCTCAGCCGGAATCCCCGGTTGTCGTAGGCGCCGGTCGCGTCCGCCTGCCAGAAGTCCAGCAGGGCGCGGGCGACCGGGCGGCAGGTCGGCCCGAAGACGTAGCCGCTGACCGTGAGCCGGGTGCCCCGCGTCCCGGGCTCCAGCAGGGAGGGCCGTTCGGGGGAGTCCGGCTTGAAGTAGGGGCCCTCGATCTGCGGCGGCGTCGGGTCGTCCCCGTCGTCGCAGTACGGCGTCGGGGCGAGGGGCGCGTCCGACGGGCCGTGGTCGCGCGCGAGGGCCACGCCGCTGCCGAGCAGCGCGGGCAGGGGCACGGCGACGAGTGCCGCCTTGAGCAGCGTCTTGCGGCTGAAGGGGTGCCGCCCCGGGGATGCGGGGTCGCCGGTGTGGGTGTGCTCGTCCGCCATGGTCGGCCTCCTGGGGGTGAGTGGCTCGCTGACGAACCTAGGGAGGGCGGCCGGGCGGATCGATGGACTCCGTTCAGTGAACGTGGTGATTCCCGCGGGTCGCGGGTGCATCCGCTGCCCCGGCCGTCGCCGCCGTGCGCCGGAAGGCTCCCGGGCTGACGCCCGTCTCCCGCCGGAAGAAGCGGCAGAAGTACGCGGGGTCCGTGAACCCCACCCGCCGCGCGACCTGGCCCACGCCCAGGCTCGACCCCGCCAGCAGCCGCTTCGCCTCCAGGGTCCGTGCCGCACGCACCAGTTCTCCGGGCGTCCGTCCGGTCGCCTGCTTCACCGCCTCGTTCAGGTAACCGACCGAAACGCCCAGGCGCGCCGCGTAGGCCCCGACGGTCCCCTCGGCACCCGCGGTCTCGGTGAGGAGCAGCCCGAACTCCCGGGAGACCTCCGCGGCCCGGCCCGGGGTCGCGGAGGTCTCCGGCACGGCGGGCAGGCGCAGCGCCCGGACGAGGAGGATGTGCAGGTACGCCTCCAGGACGGAGACGTAGCCGGCGCCCCGGGCGGTGTACTCCTGCTGCATCGACCGGATCAGCGAGCCGATGCCGGCGCGGTCGTCGGCGGGGCCGGAGGGCAGGTGCAGCCAGGAGCGCTCGCCGAGGGCGCGCAGGAGCTGCCGGTCGCCGGGCCGGGCCAGCAGGAAGTCCTCGGTGAACAGCATCAGGACGCCGCTCAGGTCGTTCGTCCGCTCCCAGTAGTGCACCTGGCCGGGCAGCAGGAAGCACAGGTGGGGCGGGCTCAGCGGCCGGCGGACGAGGTCGATGACGTGGGCGCCCGAGCCGCCGGTCACGTAGACGATCTCGTAGAAGGTGTGCCGGTGGGGGTAGCCGGCCCGGGAGTCGGGGCCGAGGGAGTCGAAGGAGCCCATGGCGAACGGCGGCACCTGCGGCAACGGGACCTGCAGCCGGTGCAGGGGGACGGGGTCCGTACGCGTGTCCATGCTCACCCTCCGACCGGCCGTCCGCCGTGCGGGGCCGGCCCGCCGCCCGGCCACTCCGACAGTGCGAAGACCTCCCGGGCCGACGGTCCGTAGGAGGTCTTCGCCTTGACCATGGGGACGTTCAGGGCCTCAGCAGCCCGTCGAACAGCTCCCAGCCCGACCACGGGCCGCCGATGGTCGTCTGCCGGCGATGGTAAGGGTAGCCTCCGCTGTTGACGCCGAAGAGCTCGATGCGGCCGTCGGCGTTGGTCTCCGCGGCGACCTGGCTCAGCCCGCCGTCGAACTGCTCCCACCGCGACCAGGGCCCGCCGATGGCGGTCTGCCAGCGGTGGTAGACGGCGTCGGCGCTGTTCGTGCCGAAGATCTCCAGGCGTCCGTCCGCGTTGCGGGCCGCGGCGATGGACGTCAGCTGGCCGTCGAGCTGCTCCCAGTTGGACCACCGGCCGCCGAGGGCGGTCTGCCACTTGTGGAAGACCGCCCCGGCGCCGTTGACGCCGAAGAGCTCGATGCGGCCGTCGGCGTTGGTCTCCGCGGCGACCTGGGTCAGGCCGCCCTCGATCTGTTCCCAGCCCGACCACGGGCCGCCGATGGCCGTCTGCCAGCGGTGGAAGATGTTCCCGACGCTGTTGGTGCCGAAGAGTTCGAGCCGTCCGTCCGCGTTGCGGGCCACGGCGACGGACGTCAGCAGCCCGTCGAGCTGCTCCCAGTTGGACCACGGGGTGCTGGAATCGGGGGTCTGCCAGCGGTGGTAGATGTTCCCGGCGCCGTTCACGCCGAAGAGCTCCACACGGCCGTCGGCGTTCGTCTCGGCGGCCACGGCGCGCAGCGCACCGTCGAACTGCGCCCAGGGAGACCACGTGCCGCCCGCACGGGTCTGGTAGCGGTGGAAGACGCCGTCACCGCTGTTGGTGCCGAAGAGCTCCAGGCGCCCGTCCGCGTTGCGGGCCGCGGCGATGGAGGAACCGAAGACGGTGATGCCCACCCGGTTCGCGGCGGTCGCGGGCGCCGGGGTGGTGCCCAGCAGCATCGCGGCCGAGGCCGACGCCACGAGGGCGCTGACCAGTCGGCCGGTGCGTCTGTGTCTCTTTCTCATCGAATGCCCTTTCCTGGTCGGGAAACGGAACCCATGCCGATGGGAAACGCTGGGCACGCTACAGCCCCCGTGGCGCACCGCACAGCGCGCCGATGCGCCCTCCGGGGGCGCTTTCCGGCCGACCGCGGACGGCGGCGCATCACATGGCGGCCCAGGGGACCCGGCAGACGTGGGGCGTGCCGTCGGGCGGACACAGTTGCCCGATCACTGTCTCGCGCAGTGCCTGCCACAGCGGCGGGGAGCAGGTCAGGCCGATGCGGAGCTCCACCGGTCGCCGTCCCGCCGGCTCCTCCCCCGGGTGCTCGTACGACCACTGCTCCGCCAGGTCCTCGTACAGGTCCTCCACCCGCGCGTCCGGCTCCGGGAACCCGTTCTCCTCCCACCGCACCACACGGACACCGTGCGAGGCCGCCGCGGACCGCACGATGCCTCCGACCCACTCCAGTCCGGCCTCGTCCGCGTAGAGCCCGAAGACCAACTCCCCGCTGCTCACACCGTCTCTCCCCCTTCGCATCATGACTTCCATGATGCCGCGCCCGGCGTCAGGTCATCGTTTTTTCATCGGCCGTGGCTACTGTCGCGCCCGGGTCCACGTCATCACAACCGTTTCGTCCAGGAGGACATGGTGAGCGAGCACCGCCCCACCCGTAGAGGCGTCTTGAAGGCCGTCGGCGGAATCTCCGCGGCGATGGCGCTCGGCGGCGGGAGCGTCGTCGCCGCGGCATCGGCGGCCAGTGCGGCCGGCGACGGCTTCGGGCTGCGCATCGTGGACCGCAACGAGAACGACCCCCGCATGTGGTACTACCGGTTCGCGACGGACGCGATCGGCTGGAACCCCGGCGTCAACGTCCTGCTTCCCGACGACTACCACACCAGCGGGCGCACCTACCCCGTCCTCTATCTGTTCCACGGCGGCGCCGAGGACTTCATCGACTTCGACCGCAAGGGCATCCGCGCCTGGACCGCCGGCAAGCCGATCATCGTCGTGATGCCCGACGGCGGACGCGCGGGCTGGTACTCCAACCCGGTCAGCTCCCGCACCGGCCCCCGGAACTGGGAGACCTTCCACATCGCCCAGCTGCTCCCCTGGATCGAGGCGAACTTCCGGACGTTCGCCGAATACGACGGCCGTGCGGTCTCGGGGTTCTCGATGGGCGGCTTCGGCGCACTGAAGTACGCCGCCAAGTACTACGGCCACTTCGCCTCGGTGAGCGCCCACTCCGGCCCGGCCAGCCTGCGCCGCGACTCGGGCCTGGTCGTGCACTGGGCCAACCTCTCCTCCGCGGCCGCGGACCTGGGCGGCGGTACGGTCTACGGCGCGCCGCTGTGGGACCAGGCCAGGGTCAGCGCCGACAACCCGGTCGAGCGCATCGAGAGCTACCGGAACAAGCGGGTCTTCCTCGTGGCCGGAACCAGTCCCGACCCGGTCAACTGGTTCGACAGGGCCAACGAGACCCAGGTGCTGGCCGGCCAGCGGGAGTTCCGCGGCCTCCTCGGCAACGCCGGCATTCCGCACGAGTGGCACGAGGAGCCCGGCGGCCACTTCGTCCGCGACTACATGTTCACGCGCGATCTCGACGGCATCATCGACCGCCTCCGCAAGGCGTAGCGCGGTAATACTTTTCTCCCTCTTCGACCACCTTCGAAGCGTCTGGCCGCGATGCGCGCATACGGGCCAGTCTGAACGTCGAAGGCGCCAAGGGACCAAGGGAACCAAGGAACCAAGGCGCCGACCGCCTCCATCGGTCGAGAGGAAGAGACGCATGAAGGCTCACGGTTCATCACGCGCGAGGTCCGCCCGCCGCGGCCCCCGGCTCGGCCTGGCCGCGTTCGCGCTGGCCGGTGCGCTGGCCTGTTCGGTGGCCGCGCCGGCGAGCGCGGCCCCCGACAGGATCAACGCCTGCGGCTGGAACAAGGGCAGCGGCGGCGAACGCGCCTTTTACGAGCACTGCGCCACCAACACCAACGTCTGGATCCAGGTCAAGCGGTGGCCACGCGGCGACTACCACCGCTGCGTCGGCCCGGGCCGCACCAACCTGGACTTCGACGCGACGGGAGCCTGGTACGACAGCAACTACCGCGGCGGGCTCTGCTCCCACCCGGGTGACACCGGTCCCTGAGCCCCCGGGGTCCGTAGATCAGCTGCTCATACATCCGTCCCGGTGCCGCAGTGCGGCACCGGGACGCCCACGCCCCTCGGTTCAGGACGGCTTCGCCTCGATGACGTGGAAGACGTTCGGCCGGGGCAGCGGGGTGATGGTGTCGAGCGTGAAGCCCGCCGCGGTGCACAGGGCGGCGAAGTCGTCCGCGGTGCGTTCCCTGCCGCCGAGGTTCACGAGCATGTTGAGGTCGCTGAGGTAGGCCAGGGGGTGGGTTTCGGCCGATACGACGGCCGGCAGGACCGGTTCGACCAACACCAGGGAGCCGTGACCGGGGATGACCTCCCTGATGTTGCGGAGAAGGGTGACGCACTGCTCGTCGTTCCAGTCGTGGACCACGCTCTTGAGGAGATAGAGGTCGCCGCCGGCCGGAGCCGACGCGAAGAAGTCGCCGGCCGTGAGGGTGACGCGGTCGGTGAGCTTCTCGCGGGCGAGCAGGGCGGGGGCCTGGGCGAGCCCCTCCGCGGTGTCGTAGAGGACGCCCCGGGGGCCGGGGTGTGCGCGAAGGACGGCGGAGAGGAGCGTTCCGTCGCCGCCGCCCACGTCGACGACGGTGCCGAAGCGGCCGAAGTCGTAGTGTGCCGGCAGCACTTCGGCCACGACCTGCGTGGCCTGGCCCATCGCCGCGTTGAATTCGGCGGACAGCTCGGGGCGTTCCTTGAGGTAGCTGAAGAAGTCCGTGCCGAAGACCGCGTCGAACCCCGTCTCGCCGGTCCGGATGCTCTGCTCCAGATGGTCCCAGCCGCGCGTCATCGACGGATCGGTGAGCACCCGGGCGAGCGACGACAAGGCGCCGGGGACGCCGGAGCGCAGCAGATCGCCGGCCGGAGTGGTCGCGAACGTGCCGGGCGCGGTCTCGGTGAGCAGCTGCAGGCCGGCGAGGGCACGCAGCAGCCGGTGGGTGGCCTGGGGCTGGGTGCCGAGCACGCGGGCGAGTTCGGCAACCGTGCGTTCGCCCTCCCCCACCTGCTCGAAGACGCCCAGGCGTACGGCCGCACCCAGCACGTGCGTCCCCATCTGACCGAAGGCCAGTTGCATCACGGTGACGCGCTCCGCCCAGCCCACCGGTGTCGACTCATGCCCCGTGTCACGCTTCGCGCTGGTCATGTACAGCCCCTTCCGTAGTGGCCCGTCAGTGGCCCGTCTCGCGCCTCGTCCCGACGCAGGGCATGGCGAGGCGGGAGCGCACGGCACGCCCACACCACCGCCACGACTATCAACTTAGGTAAGCCTAAGTTGATAGTCGTGGCGGTGGCAATGCCTCCGCGCGGCTAGGGCGCGGTCCGGCTCCAGCCCCCGGCCCCTCCCCCGGCATCGAGGGGGGTGATGCGCCGCAGCGCCGCATACGCGGCCGCGGGATAGCGCGGGTCGGGCTTCAGCGCGTACTCGCGCAGGCACGCCTCGGCGAGCTTGATGACGTGCTCGTCGCCGTGTTCGGCGGCGCGGGCGCCCAGTTCGCCGATCGGGGGCAGGTCGGGGATCTCCGACCGCCAGGCGGTGGTGTCCTCGTCGCGGCGGTCGACGGTGAAGGTCAGCAGGAAGGTTGCCTGCACCTGCCACAGCCGGGCCAGCGTCGGCACGTGCAGCGCGTCCGGCAGGTGCGGAAGCACGAGGCGTACGGCCGCCGGCGCGGTCACGCCGTGGACGAGCGGCACCGGGGGCGCCTCGGGGTGGCCGAGGTAGACGTCGGCGAACTGCGCCGTCATCTCGCTCAGCAGGCGTGGCGCCTGGTCGGGGGCCAGCCACTGCAAGGAGTCGTGGTAGGCGGGCAGTCGGCCGAGGGCGTCCAGGCGCCGGCGGGCCACTGCCGGGCCGAGGCCGCCCTCCTGCGGCATGCGGGGCAGGGCGGCAACCGCGGCGGGCAACCCGTGGGGACCGCCCAGCCGCGGCTGTCCGGGCAGCTCGGCGTAGCGGGCTGCCCAGTAGGCCAGGCCACGGGAGAGTTCGGTCAGTTGGAGGCGTTCCGGCTTCTCGCCCGCGGCGTACAGTCCGCGCACCGCGTGGGCGGTGCGGATCAGGCCGTGCGTCAGGCCGGCGAAGAGGCCCGGAAGCAGGAGCGGCCACCAGCGGGCCAGGACCTCGCGCCAGTGCGCCCCGGCGAGTTCGCGGGCGAAGAGCAGTTCCCAGTCGCCGGCCCGGTGGAACTCCCCGAGGGCCGGGCGCCAGGAGGCTTCGTCCGCGGGGTCGAGGGCGAAGCGGGCGGCGGGCGGTTCGTGGTGTTCCATCGCCCGCCGGTAGCGCCCCACCCAGCGGGCGACCGCGTCCTCCTGGCCGAGCAGGGCCAGCGCCTCCGCGCCCATCGGCCCGTGGTTGGCGAGGTCGACCCCCTTTCCCCGCTCGTATCCGAGGTCCTCCATCCGTTCCAGGGCGTCGTTGACCGCATCGCGGTAGCTGAGCGACGGCATCGCGAGACCACCTTTCGACTATCCAAATAGTTTGGATATACAAAGCATCTACACTCGCAGTATGCACGACACCTCCGAGACCGGGAAGACGCCCCGGACGCCGACCGCGGACGAAACACGCATCGTCGGCCTTGTGCCGCTCCTGGAGCCGTACTACCGCGGTGCGGTCGTACGGGGACTCATGCCGGCGCCCCTGCGCGAGGCGATGGAGACGCACGGGCTGACGCCGCGCCACGGCGCCGTACTGCCGCAGCTGCTGGCCGGAGAGCCGCTGACCGTGAGCGAGATCGCCCGGCGGCTCCACGTGTCGGTGCCCACCGCCAGCGAGCTGGTCGGCGGCCTGAGCCGGGCCGGGGTCGTGGAACGCACCGAGGACCCGGCGAACCGCCGCCGGATCCTGGTGTCCCTGGCCGAGCCGTACCGCCGGCCGCTCGAAACCTTCGTCGCCCTGCGCGGCGAGCCCCTGCTGCGCGCCCTGGACGGCCTGACACCCACTCAGCGGGCCGGTTTCGTGGCGGGCCTCACGGCCTGGGTGCGCGAGGTGCAGAGCTAGCTCCGGCCCCGGCCCGCCGCCCGCTCCCGGCGAGCGTCCGGGAGTCCGGGAGTCCGTAGTCGGGGAGGTCGATGCCGGCGACCTTCTTGCCCTCCTCCAGCATCCAGTCGAGGACGCGGGGCCGGCTCAGCATCCAGTTGCGGATGCGGATCCCGAGCCTGCCGGGGGCGAGGAACCTGCCGGTGCGGTCGCCGCCCTTCTGACAGCCCTGGGCGTACTCCCGCAGCAGATCCTCGTAGTGGGCGAAGGCGAGGGTGTGGTCGCCGTCGGCCGCCGCCAGCTCGCCGGCGAGGACGTACGCGGCGACGACGGCGGTGCCCGTCCCCATGCCGCCGATGGTGGCCCCGCAGGCCGCGTCGCCCAGGAGGGCGACGCGGCCGTTGGACCAGCGAGGGACGTCGGCCCGGCTGATGGAGTCGAAGTACAGCTCGTCCGCGTCCTTCAGGGTCTCCAGGAGCCGCGGAACGTCCCACCCGACCCCCGCGAACGCCTGGGCGACGATCGCCTTCTGCTGCTCCTGGTCGTGGCGGTCGTACGTCAGCCGGTCGGCGGCGAAGACGAAGAAGGCGCGGGCCGTCTCCGGGTTCCGGTTGTCCGTGCCGACGCTGGCGAAGCGCCCGGGCACGTTGACGCCGACGGACCCTTCGCCGAAGCCGAGACCCGTGTGGTGGGGCAGGCTCCAGGTGGCCGCGTAGTACCCGAGGTGGCTGACGTAGTCGTCCTCCGGCCCGAAGGCGAGCCGGCGGACGGTGGAGTGCAGCCCGTCGGCACCGATGACGAGGTCGAAGGTGCCGACCGGCCACTGCGGAACCGGACGTGGACACCGGCGGCGTCCTGCCGGAGTTCGCTGACGGAGTCGCCGAAGAGGTAGTCGGCGTACGGCAGGCTGTGTTCGTACAGGACGCGGGCGAGATCGCCGCGCAGCACCTCGATGTCGCCGCCGGCGAAGTCGGCGGGCAGACGCAGCCGCGTCCTTCCCCGCTCGTCGACGCAGACCATGGGGCTGCCGCCGGTCCGGATCCGCCGGAGGTCGTCGAGCACACCCATGCGCTCCAGCACGGACAGGTGCGTGTCCCCGCGGAAGTCGACGGCCTGCCCGCCTTCGCGCAGGCCGGGGGCCAGCTCGACGACGGTCACGTCGAAGCCGTGACGGCCAAGCCAGTACGCCAGCGCCGGACCGGCGATGCTCGCACCCGAGATCAGAACCTTCTTGCCCATGAGACCTGCGACTCCCTCGCCAATAACTGCGTCCGTCGGACGCTGTTTCTGATTGTGTACGGTAGACACAGTTTTGGATTCGTGCAAGAGGACAAGAGGAGAGGTCATGGCCGACGACGTGATGCGGCTGCTCTGGGGCCCGCATCCCCAGCCCAAGCGCGGCCCCAAGCCGGCGCTGAGCCTCGACGGCATCGCCCGCGCGGGCGTCACGATCGCCGACGCGGAGGGACTGTCCACCCTGTCGATGCAGCGGCTGGCGGAGCAGCTCGGAAAGACGAAGATGTCGCTGTACCGCTACGTCCCGGGCAGGGCGGAGCTCGTCGCGCTGATGGTGGAGGCGGCGATCGCCGCTCCGCCGGAGCCCGCGGCCGGCGACTGGCGCACGCGTCTGACGGGCTGGTCCCACGCCCTCGCCGGGGTCTTCGCCCGTCACCCGTGGCTGCTGGACGCGACGGTCGGGCCGCGCCTCATGGGGCCGAACGAGCTGTCCTGGACGGAGCACGCGCTGGCCGCGCTGGACGGAACGGGGCTCACGGGCGCCGAGCGCCTAGACGCGGTGGTCCTGCTGACCAGCCACGTCCGCGGCATCGCCCTCCAGTCACGCGCGACCGGCGAAGAGGGGCCCGAGGCCCGACTGGTGGCGCTCCTGGGCGAAGTGATGCGGGAACACGGTGACGGCTACCCGTCCCTGGTGTCCGCGATGGCCTCTGCAGCCGAGCCCCTCGCCCAGGACCAGGCCCTGACCTTCGGCCTGGAGCGGATCCTGGACGGCCTGGAGGCGCTGATCACGCGGCGTGCGGGGTAGCCGACGGGCCGTCGGGGGGAGCGGCCACCCGACGTCGTCGCGTGGCCGCCCGTGTGCGAGGCCGGTCTCAGAACGCGGAGTGGGCGAACCAGCGCGTCAGCAGTTCCTCGTCCCCGTGGACCTCGAAGGCGTCGGAGCGACGGTCGAGACGGCCGTACACGAGGAGGAGCAGGTCCCCGGCGGTTCCCTGCACGGTGACGTCCGCAGGGCCCTCGTCACCCGCGACGATGCCGAAGCCGTCGGGCCGGAGGCGGACCAGCCAGTCGCCGTCGGTGTCGGTGCAGCGGAAACGCACCGTTTCGCCGTTGCCCCGCAGGTCGGCGACCTTGGGGGCAAAGAACGCGGCGAAGGGCAGGTTGACCAGGAACTCGTCCACACCGTCGGTCGCGAGATCGCGGTCGATCACAGGTCGCCGTCCCACGGCGAACTCCGCGTCGGCCCGGTGCACCAGCGTCTCGAACAGCATCCGCCGCACCCAGAACCCCGCATGCTGGTCGGCGCCCCACGCCCACATCGGGGCCTCCGGGTCGGTGACCGCGAAGACGCTCCGGGCCTCGGCCGCGCTCGCCGCGAGCCAGGCGGCGTACCCGTCCTCCCGAGCCGGCAACTGCAGGTCGACGTCGCGGCTCCGCGGAGGTTGCTGGACGAGCTGGCGCAGCAGGACGGAGAACCAGCGCTGCACGCTGCCGGCGTGCCGGACCAGGTCCACGAGCGTCCAGCCCGGACAGCCGGGCACCGGGGCCGCAAGGTCTGCGCCCTCGACCACCTCCACGAACCTGGCGGTCTCCGCCTCGATGGCATCACGATGGGCCGCAGGGGCAGACGCCCAGCCCGCACTGTCTGACATTTCTCTTCGCCGCGCTTCCTGGCTTCCGGCCCGGCGAACCGGCCTGCCGGGCATCCCGGTGCAGCGTTTCACAGCGGTGCGGCGGAGTACGCGACCGCCCACCACCCCGGACTGCGCCGTCCGCCACCCGTTGCGGCCCTGTGCGGCCTCGTGGGGCCACAGGAACCGGCGTCTCCCGCCTCTGCCGTCGTGCCTACCCGTCTCCCAGCACCGCCCGGATCACGTGCCGGGCGTTGTCCGCCATCGCCGGGTTCGTCTTCCGGTAGTACGGCAGGGCGATCAGCGCCTGCGAGAGCGTCCGGCCCCGGCCGCGGCTCCAGGTCGCGTCGTCCACGCCGAGCGCCTCGCGGAAGACCCCTCTCGCTCCGGCCGGCAGGAGGTTCCACGCCGGGAACAGATCGCAGGCCGGATCGCCCACCCCCGTGCACCCGAAGTCGATCACCGACGTCAGCCTGCCGCCGTCCACCAGCAGATTGCCCGGCATCAGATCGGCGTGCAGCCACACCGGCGGCCCGTCCCAGACCGGGGCGTGCAGCGCGTCCTCCCACACAGCAGCAACGGCATCGCAGTCGACGCCCTCCTGCGGGAGCCCGCGCAGTTCCTCGATCGCCGCCCGGGTCGATGCGTCGAGCGAGGCGAGCGGCCCGCCGCGGTGCGCCCGCGGCGCCCCCGGCAGCGTGATGCTCCGCATGGCCGCCACGAACCGGGCCAGGTCCCCGGCCAGGAGCACGGGTTCGCTCAACGCCCCCGCCTCCGGGGGCTCCCCCGCCATCCACCGGTACACCGACCACGGCCACGGATACCCCTCGGCGGGCTGCCCGGCCCCGAGCACCTCGGGGACGGCCGTGGGCAACCGGGCCCCGAGGCGGGGCAGCCACTCCCGCTCCGCCAGTACGTCCTCGACTCCGCCCCGCACCAGCGGCAGCCGGACGACCATGCCGTCGCCGAGCCGGTACATGGCGTTGACGGTGCCACCGGACGGAAACCGCTCCACCGCCAGCCCCGCCCACTGGGGGAACTGTCCTTCGATCAGGCGTCTTACGAGGGCGTCGCCGAGGGGGTGCTCGCCGGGATGCATCTGCCCTGTGCTCATGGGGCGCCATCCGATCGCCGGAGGCCGGCGGGCGTCAAACGCTTTTCGCGCCCGGGGCCGCGCTCATCGGTGGCCGAGGTGTCAGGCCGCCCGGAGGGCGTCGCAGGAGCAGTGCCGGAATTCCAGGCCGAGCTCGTGGTCCACGGCCTCGCTCGTGCGCGTGGCGGCGGCACTGACCTCTTCCCAGGAACCGTACTTGGCGTACAGCTGCTCCGCCGTCGGGCCGAGGGGGTTGCCGTACTTCGCCTGGTTGCGGGCTTCCAGCTCCGCGACCTGTTGCGGGGTCATGCCGGCGCGGACGATGTCCTTGGCGTCGTTGCGCATCTGGACCAGCGTGCGGGCGATGTCTTCCTCCGAGCGCCCCCGGGCCCGCATTCTGCACGCCTTGCGCTCCATGTCCTCCAGCAGCCCGTGGTAGCGGATCCGCTGTTCGCGGGAGACCTTGCGCTCGCTCGGCGTCTCGCTGCGGATCATGCACACGACGGGTTCCGGGCTGGTGCAGGGGCCGCTGTCCGGGGGCGCCTGGGACAGCGGGGCGACGATGACCGAGCCACAGGCGGCCGGTGTGCAACCGGCGGCCGTTTGCACAGCGGATGCGGCGGATGCGGGGTGAACGGCGGCCAGTACGACGTGGGCGGCCAGCACGGCCGGGACGACGCGACGGGCCAGAAGGCGCAGAGGAGGCAGAGCGGGCAGTGACATGTGCCCATCCTTAAAGCAGCCACCGGGTCGCACTTGGCGCAACAGGCTCGCACTACTCCCTGTGGGGAGCAGGCTCCACTCCTTGGGTGTACTCACCAGCGGAGCAGGAGCAGCTCCACGGTGAAGCCGGGGCCGAAGGCCATGAGCACACCGTGGGATCCCCGGGGCCGGGACGGGACGTGTGGTCATGGTTCTGCGGAGGACGTCGAGGACGGAGGCGGAGGAGATGTTGCCGTGGTCGGCGAGCGAGGCGCGCGTGTGCGTGAGGGCGACGGGTGACAGGCCGAGGGAGCGGCACACGGCGTCGATGATCTTCGGGCCGCCGGGGTGGACGACCGGGAAGGCCCTCACATAATCGTGCACGCGCGCGAGACCCGCGGCCCCGCCGGCGCATCCCAGGCCGGGCATGGGGATCCGTGCGACGTCCCGCGGGAGGCCGACGGTCTGCACGAGACCGGCGTCGAAGGAGGGGATCGAGGCGCCACGCGGGCGGCGGTGGCTGCGGGTCGCGCAAGGGTGCCCTCTCCTCTTCGGCTCTTGGGCCCTCGATACTGAAGCGCCCACCGGATCCGTACCCAGGAGGTCACTGCCGTGTTCGGCCCGAGATCGTCCAGTGCCGTACGTCGATCGTTACCGGACGCCCCGTCGGACGACGCCTTCTTACGTCAGCTGGGGTACCGGCCGCAGCTGACGCGCCGCATGGGGCGGCACGGGAACTTCGCCATTTCGTTCTCCGTGATCTCGGTCCTCTCCGGCTGCATGACGCTCTACGGCTTCGGTCTGACCACCGGCGGGCCGGCCGTGATGCTGTGGGGCTGGATCGCGGTCGGTGCGATGGTGCTGTGCGTCGGTGCCGGTCTCGCCGAGGTCACCAGCGCCTACCCGACCAGCGGCGCCCTCTATTACATGGCCGACCGCCTCGGAGGCCGGCGCTGGGGCTGGTACACGGGCTGGCTGAACCTGCTGGGGCTGCTCGGGGCCATCGCCGGCATCGATTACGGGGCCGCCCAGTTCGCCGGGGCGTTCGCCGGCCTCCAGTGGGGCTTCGAGCCCACGCCCGGCTCCACGTTCGTGATCTTCTTGTGCATCCTCGCCCTGCACGCCGTTCTGAACCTCTTCGGCGTGCGGCTCGTCAGCGTCCTCAACTCGGTCAGCGTCTGGTGGCACCTGGCCGGCGTCACCGTCATCGTGGGCGCGCTGACCCTCGTGCCGAGCCACCACCGGTCGCCGTCCTTCGTCTTCGGCACATTCGTCAACGAGACGGGGTGGAGCGCGCAGTGGTACGTGGTCCTCATCGGTCTGCTGCTGGCGCAGTACACCTTCAGCGGCTACGACGCCTCCGCCCATCTGTCCGAGGAGACCACCGAGGCCCGGACCAACGCGCCCCGCGGCATCGTGCACGCCATCGCCTGGTCGTGGGGTGCCGGGCTCCTGCTGCTGGCCGGGCTGACGTTCGCCATCCAGGACTACGCCGGGACACGGAACTCCGGCACCGGCGTCCCGCCCGCCCAGATCTTCCTCGACGCGCTCGGCCCGTCCGCCGCCAAGGCGCTGCTGCTGATCGTCATCGTCGCCCAGCTGTTCTGCGGCAACGCCGAGGTCGCCGCGTGCTCCCGCATGGTCTTCGCCTTCTCGCGCGACGGCGCCCTGCCCGGCTCCCGCATCTGGCGCCGGGTCGACGCCCGTACCGGCACCCCGCGCCCCGCCGTGTGGCTGTCGGTCGTCGTCGCCGGCCTCCTCGCCCTTCCCTCCCTCTACAGCCCCACGGCGTACGGAGCGATCACGGCCATCAACGTCATCGGCATCACCCCCGCCTATGCCATCCCCATCTACCTGAGGTTGCGTCATCGCCGCGCCTTCCGGCCCGGCCCGTGGACGCTCGGCAGGCGGGGGCCGCTCATCGGCGGGATCGCCGTGCTGTGGGTGGCGTTCGTGACCGTGCTCTTCCTGCTTCCGCAGAGCTACCCCGTGACGTCCCGGAGCTTCAACTACGCGCCCGTCGCCCTGGCCGCCGTACTGCTGCTGGCGACCGTCTGGTGGTACGCGGCCGGCAGGCGCTCCTACGGGCCCCCCGCCCCCGACACCGTCCGCGAGCGCCCTGCGCAAGGCGAAGACGTCAGGTGACGGGGGATGGGGGCGGGGCGGGACTACGCGCGTTGCGGTCCGCTCCGGTCAGACACGGGGCTCAGCCTCCGTCAGGGCGTCGAGCGGGACGCGCGGGTGCGGGATCACTGCCTCCGCGCCCGGCTGCAGGGACACGGTCCGCGCCGGAGCGGGGATGCGGATGCCCTCGTCGCGGTAACGCTGGTGCAGACGCTTGATGAATTCGTGCTTGATGCGGTATTTGTCGCTGTACTCGCCGACCCCGAGGATCACCGAGAAGCCGATCCTGGAGTCTCCGAAGGTGTGGAACCGGACGGCCGGCTCATGGTCGGGGACGGCGCCGCCGATGTCCTTCATCACGCTCTCGACGACCTCGTTGGTGACCCGCTCGACGTGCTCCAGGTCGCTCTCGTAGCCGACGCCCACCTGTACGGTGACGGACAGCTTCTGCTCGGGGCGGGTGAAGTTGGTCATGTTCGTGCCGGCGAGCTTGGCGTTGGGGATGATGACCCGGTTGTTGTTGAGCTGCTCCACCACCGTGTTGCGCCAGTTGACGTCGACGACGTAGCCCTCCTCGCCGGTGCTGAGCCGGATGTAGTCACCGGGCTGCACCGTCTTCGAGACGAGGATGTGCACACCCGCGAAGAGATTGGCCAGCGTGTCCTTCAGCGCCAGGGCGATCGCGAGACCACCCACGCCGAGGGCGGTGAGCAGCGGCGCTATCGATATGCCGAGGGTCTGCAGGACGACGAGGAAGCCCATCGCCATGACCGCGATGCGCGTGATGTTGACGAAGATCGTGGCCGAGCCGGCCACCCCGGAGCGGGACTGCGCCACCGACCGCACGAGGCCGCCGACCACCCGCGCCGCGGTGGACGTCGCGGTCAGGATGACGAACGTCGTCAGTATCTCGTTGACGACGTGGCCGACCGAGCGCGTGAGCGGAAGGGCCGCGGCCGCCGCGGCCACGCCGCCCGCCACGGCGGACCAGGGGGCGAGCGTGCGCAGCACGTCGACGATGATGTCGTCCCCGGCCCACTTGGTCCTGCGGGCCCGTTCGGCGAGCCAGCGCAGGATGACCCGCAGGACGAGGGCCGCGGCCAGGCCGGCGGCCAGGGCGATGCCCGCGACGATGACGTCGTGCGCCGTGAGGTCGCGGTTCACCGGCGTCCCCTCTCGCTCCCGGAGACCGGAGCGCCGGCGCCGAGCGCCGCCGTAAGCCCGGAGTAACGATGCGTCACCTTGTACCTGCCTGTTCCGAGAAATCACGATCGCGCCGGACCGTGAAGGTGACCCGGCGCGCGAAGTCATCCTGCACCACCGCCCTTTGGCCCCTGCCGCCCGGTGCCCCATCCGCCGACGGTCAGTCAGCTGCTCTTGAGGGACGGGCGGCCTGCGCCGCCGTGAGCCCCGCGCCGACCGCGACCGGCCCGTACCCGGCGCTCCCGCGCACCCGGGGGGGGCGGCCAGGACGTCGGCCGCCCGGCACGCATCCGCCGGCCCTGGCGCGGGAGCCTCGGCCGGCGGGGCCGCCCGGCCGTCACAGATGAGCGCGACGCGACCACTCCGCTCCGGCCGACGGCAGCCCCCGCGCCGCGACGCGGATCACATCAGAGCCGTGGTTCACGGAGATCACACAGACAACAGGCATGGGCAATACGCATCAATGCCGGACATTCCACCCGACCCCGCCTTCGATTCCCAGCCCCTTCACCCGCCCCGCCCCCGATCACCGCCCCCCAGCCCCGGGCACCCCCCGATTGATCAAAGCGGCGTGGGGTTAGCATATGAGCACCGCCTAGCTCGATCGAGAGATAAGCCTGTGACTGTCAACGAAGACGCGTTCACTAACTGGAAGAACCGCGAGGAGATCGCGGAGTCGATGATCCCGATCATCGGGAAGCTGCAGCGGGAGCGGGACGTCACGGTCCTCCTTCACAGCCGCTCCCTGGTGAACAAGTCGGTGGTCAGCATTCTCAAGACCCACCGGTTCGCCCGCCAGATAGCCGGCGAGGAGCTCTCGGTCACCGAGACCCTCCCGTTCCTGCAGGCTCTCACCACTCTCGATCTCGGCCCCTCCCAGATCGACATCGGCATGCTCGCCGCCACCTACAAGGCCGATGACCGCGGTCTTTCGGTGGCGGAATTCACCGCCGGGGCCGTCGCCGGCGCCACGGGCGCCAACAAGATCGAGCGCCGCGAGTCGCGCGACGTCGTCCTGTACGGTTTCGGCCGCATCGGCCGCCTCGTCGCCCGTCTGCTCATCGAGAAGGCCGGCTCCGGCAACGGCCTGCGCCTGCGCGCCATCGTGGTCCGCCAGGGCGGCGACCAGGACATCGTCAAGCGCGCCTCCCTGCTGCGCCGCGACTCCATCCACGGCCAGTTCCAGGGCACGATCACCGTCGACGAGGCGAACAGCACGATCGTCGCCAACGGCAACGAGATCAAGGTGATCTACGCCAACGACCCGTCCGAGGTCGACTACACGGCGTACGGCATCGACAACGCCATCCTCATCGACAACACCGGCAAGTGGCGCGACCGCGAGGGTCTGTCGAAGCACCTGCGCCCCGGCATCGACAAGGTCGTCCTGACCGCGCCGGGCAAGGGCGACGTCCCCAACATCGTCCACGGTGTCAACCACGACACGATCAAGCCGGACGAGCAGATCCTGTCCTGCGCCTCCTGCACCACGAACGCGATCGTCCCGCCGCTGAAGGCGATGGACGACGAGTACGGCGTGCTGCGCGGCCACGTGGAGACCGTCCACTCGTTCACCAACGACCAGAACCTCCTGGACAACTACCACAAGGCCGACCGTCGCGGCCGTTCCGCGCCGCTCAACATGGTCATCACGGAGACCGGCGCCGCCTCCGCCGTCGCCAAGGCCCTGCCGGACCTCAAGGCGCCGATCACCGGCAGCTCGATCCGCGTCCCGGTGCCGGACGTCTCGATCGCGATCCTCAGCCTGCGGCTCGGTCGCGAGACCACCCGCGAGGAGGTCCTGGAGTACCTCCGCGACGTCTCGCTGAACTCGCCGCTGAAGCGCCAGATCGACTTCACCACCGCCCCCGACGCCGTGTCCATGGACTTCGTCGGCTCGCGGCACGCCTCGATCGTCGACGCCGGCGCCACCAAGGTCGACGGCGACAACGCCATCCTCTACCTCTGGTACGACAACGAGTTCGGCTACTCCTGCCAGGTCATCCGCGTCGTCCAGCACGTCTCCGGGGTGGAGTACCCGACCTACCCGGCCCCGACGGTCTGACCCGGACAGACACGGACGGACCCGCCTGAACCGGCACAACGGCCGGCGGGTGGCAGTGGTGCGGCAACCGATGCCCTTCGGCATCGGTGCCCGCCCACGGCCACCCGCCGGCCGTCGGCGTATGCGGAGCGGCTCGGGACTCCCCCGCCCCCTTCACGGCACCGGTTCGCGCTTCACGGCACCGGTTCGCGACACCCGGACAGACCGGGGCCGGGATTGCCCCGGTCGGCCGCAATTGCGGCCCATGAGCCCCCCTTCGAGTTACTCATGAGTCACATAAAGAAATCCCCAAGAAGATGATCAAGGGGTGATATCGCCGCCACGCTATGCAATTGCACACAAACGGAATCAGTCATTCCGAGGTAACGATCTTATTAAGCAGGGGCTCGGGAATCGCCATTCATTGGAATGGACCTTTAACTGCCGCCGACTCAAGTCTCCGTAATTCAAGGGGACTTGGCCTTCACTTCCGCCGCCGCACGTTCATCTCCCTGAAGCATGCACCCGAATGCGCAGCACTAAACGCCCCTGTCTGACGGAGCGTCTGCTCTGGCACACTTCCGGCCACCCCCACAACTCCCCCACAGAAATGAGGAGTGGCTTTGCCCGGACGCAGAAGACAGGTTCGGCAACGGCGACGAAAACGCGGCATGTTCGTTGCGGCAGTTGCCGTCACAGCGGGGGCGCTGACCGGTGCGGCGGTGCTCGGCGGCGTCTTCGACCGCGAGTCGTCCCGGCCCGGGACCGTCGCCGCACAGACGACGGCCGACGGTCCGGCTCCGGCACCCGCGCACGACAGGACGCCGGAACCGGTGACCCGAATACCCGACGACGACCGTGCGCAGGGCCTCGTCTACAAGGGCCTGGACCCCGCGCCCAAGGGCGACCGCTGCGCCGGTGTCCTGCGGACCACCGACGGCCGGTGCACGCACGGGCCCGACAAGCCGCCCAAGGGCGTGGACATCGCCAAGGACACCCCGCCCGCGGTGAAGACCCAGGACACGGCCGCATCACCGGACCGCCCCGCCACGGACACCGAGAAGGCGTCCCCGGGGCAGCCCTCCGCCGGCACCACGGCCACCGTCGACGCCCGCCAGGCCGGCAGCGCCGCCGCCAAGACGCCGCCCGCCGCCCCCGCGCCCACCCCGGGCACCCCGGGCGGAAAGGCGGCGGCCCCCGGCCAGACCGTGCAGTGCGACGGTGACGGAACCACCGGCAATCGCGTGCAAGTGGTGTACGTCCACGCCCCCGGCAACGACCGGTACGCCGAATACCTGGGCTCGTTCCGCACATGGGCCGCCGACGCCGACACCATCTACTTCGCCAGCGCCCAGGAGACCGGCGGCGTACGGCACATCCGGTTCGTCACCGGTGCCGACTGCACGCCGTCCGTGCTCAACGTCGAGGTGCCGGGCTCCGCACTGTCGGAGTTCAGCGCGATGAACTCCGCCCTCGCGGCGAAGGGTTTCGACCGCCGCGACCGCAAGTACATGATTTTCGCGGACGCCAAGGTCTACTGCGGTATCGGCACCTTCAACGGTGACGAACGTCCCGGCCCCACCAACCTCAGCAACTTCGGTCCCTCCTACGGCCGTACGGACGCCGGATGCTGGGGCGGCTCCACCGCCGCGCACGAACTGGGCCACAACCTGGGTGCGGTGAACAACAGCGCCCCGAACACCAGCCGCGCCGCGCACTGCACCGACGAGTGGGACGTCATGTGCTACTCGGACGCGCCGTACTACCCCACCATGCGCAACGTCTGCACCGAGCGGGGCCACGACGAGCGTCTGGACTGCAACCACGACGACTACTTCCACACCAGTCCGCAGCCCGGCAGTTACCTGGCCACGCACTGGAACGTCGCGAACAACCAGTTCCTCATGACCGGCAACGGCACGCGGCCCGACCCCGGGCCCAACCCGACGCCCACGCCGACGCCGAAGCCGACCGGCAGCACCGGACCGTCGACCGGCCCCGTGCCCGTCGTCGGACAGCTGACGTCCGACTCGGCCGTGGTCAGCTGGCCCGCGGCGCCCTCCGCCGCCTGGTACCAGCTGCTGCTCAACGGCAGCCACCTGGCCTGGGTCCAGCCCAACTCGGCGCGGATCCAGCACCTGCGGCCCGACACCGACTACACGATCGCCGTCGCGGTCCGCGACCAGGCCGGACGCGACGCCAGGCCCGGCCGTGCGGTGACGTTCCACACCCCGCCCGTGAGCAGCACCACCACCAAGCCCGGCACCCGGTACACGCTGACCAACGGGCACACCGGGATGGCGGCCGAGATCTGGGGCGGCAAGACCGCGGACGGCACCGTCCTCGTCGGCTCCCAGCCCAACGGCTTCACGCCCCAGCAGTGGTACCTCGACGACAACGGTCGCGGCAGCGTGCGGCTGCGCTCGGCGGTGTCCGGCAAGTGCCTGCAGCTCGGCGGCGCTGCGAGCGTCGGCCAGTGGGTCGCGCAACAGCCCTGCTCCGGCGACGCCGCCCAGCAGTGGAAGCTGACCCGCTCCGGTGACGGCCTGCACCTCGCCGCCGGCGACGGTTCGCTCGTCCTGAGCGTCGGCAAGCGACCGTACTACGGGGCGTGGCTGCTCGAACTCCAGAAGCCGGACAGCTCCGGCTACCAGAGCTGGACCCTGCAGAAAGCCTCCTGAACCACTCCACGACGGCAGGGGCCGCCGTGCGGGAGCCCCTGCCGTCCTCTTCTCCCCGGATCCCCGCACACCCCCACGTACCGGAGTCACCAGCTCATGCCCGATCGCCGCCGCACGGCAGCGGCCGCCGCCCTCGCGGGTCTGCTCGTCCTGGGGTCCGGGACGGCGGCACACGCCCACGGCGACACCATCCATCTGACCGTCACGGGCGTCGCCGCCGGCCACCCCACCACCAAGGCGACCTGGGAGGACGACGGCCACCCCGTGAACGAGAAGGTCGCCGGCACCGTCACCGCGACCTCGGCCGACGGCACGACGCTCGGCCCCTGGCGGTTCGTGCCGGTCCCCGGCGAGCCCGGAACCTTCACCACCGCCGAGGCCCTGCCCGCCGGCCGATGGACGCTCACCGTGCAGACGGCCTTCCCGGCGCTCGGCCGCGCCGAGTCCCGGACCGAGGTGACGCCGGCGTCCCTCACGGCACCCACCGGCGCACCGGCGGGCCCGGTCGCGCCGCAGCACACCGCGGCACCGGCGCCCGCGTCTGCGGCCGCGGCGAACCCGCCCGCGGACACGGCCGCGGCCGCCGCGTCCCCCCGGACCGCGGCCGAGGACGAACCGACGCCCGGCACGGTGGCTCTCGGCGCCACCGCGGTGGTCGCCGGCGTCGGAGGCATCGCCGCCTTCCTACTCCTGCGGCGCCGGGCCCGCCGCCCCTGACCAACAGCCTCTGCCACATCAGGCACAACGGCACAGCAGCAAAAGAGGAACCCCCCATGCATAGATTCCGCAGGTCACGTCATATATCAACGCGCACACCGGCCCGCGTGCCGGGCCGCAGAAGGGGCAGGAAGGCCCTTCTGACCACCATGGCCACCGCGCTGTCCGGCGGGTTGCTGCTGAGCATCGCCCCGCAGGCCCAGGCCGTCGTCTCCGGCACGGTCGTCGGCGGGCAGGGCAACTTCAGCACCGTCAACCAGCGTTCCGCGCCGTCGCTCTCCGCCGGCGTCACCGGAACGTCCCGGGTCGGCGACCGCATCCCCATGGCCTGCCGCACCACCGGCGACGTCGTCGAGAACAACTCCCGCTGGATCTGGTCCGGCACCTACTACCTCGCCGACGCGTTCATCCGCGAGGACACCGGCGGCCTGCCGGTCTGCGACACCTCGCGCCCCAGCGGGCAGAAGCTCCTCAACATCGGCATGCAGAAGCAGGTCCGCGACCAGTGGTGCTGGGACGCCTCCGGCCTGACCATCGCCAACTACTGGGGCTACACCAACTACAACCAGTACGACTTCTGCCGCCTGGCCGCCCAGGGCAACAGCGGCCTCGACTGCAACAACCAGCCCGCGACGCTGGGCGACATGGCCAACGGCCTGCGCAACATGGGCTTCCGCAACAGCGGCACCGACCTGTGGCGCAACGCCTCCTTCAGCGAGACGCAGAGCGAGATCGCGGGCGGGCGCCCGTTCGCCGTCCGCATCGGCTGGACCTCCGGCGGCGGCCACATGAACGTCATCTACGGCTACGACAGCGCCAGCAACATGATCGCGGTCGGCGACCCCTGGCCCAGCACCCAGACCTACACCTGGTGGAACTACAACACCTACGCCGGAAACAACTCCTTCCGGTGGACCCACTCGCGCATCGGCATCCACGGCTAGGAGACGAGACACCATGAGCCCGAACCACACCCGTACGATCAGACGCTCCGCCGCCCTGCTCGCCGCCGCCACCGCCACCACGCTCTGCGCGAGCGTGCCCGCGCAGGCCGCCGACGGGCCGGCCGCCCCCGCCCCGGCCGACGTGACCGCCGCCCAGCAGGTGCTGCGCTCCGGCCAGGTCCACGACACCGTCTCCCGGTTCCTGACGTCCGCCGAGCGCCGTACTCCGGCTGCCGGTGCGGACGGCGGCACGGCCGGCGCCCCGCGCGGCGTCGCACAGAACCCCGGGGCCGCCGGCGCCGCACCCGGCTTCGACCTCAAGAAGCCGGTCCCCCTCTACGAGCTCGCGCCCGAGTTCGTCACCGGCAAGACCAAGGCCACCGCCGCATCCGCCCTGCGCCTCTCCTACCTCGCCTCGCGGGTCTCGGCCGCCAACGGCCACCAGGCCGCCGTCCTGCTCGCCCCGGGACAGGGCAGTGGCCGGAGCTGGCAACTGGCGGGCATCCGCGACGGCGACACGGACATCAGCGCGGCCGAACGCGGCACCGACCAGGCACAGACCTTCATGGAGCCGCAGATCCACGCCTGGTACCGGCTGAGCGGCAGCGGCACCGTCGAGCCCCTCAACAAGGAGGCCGAGGTGGCTCTGCAGGGCAAGCCGCGCGTCACCCTCGCGGCGTACCAGCAGCTCGTCACCAAGCGCTACGGCGACAAGCTGCCCGGTTCGTCCTACGACCGCAAGGGCCTCGCCGGCGGCTACGCCCCGGACGCGGCACAGGCCGGGGGACGGGCCGACGCAGAGGCTGAGGCGCCGGCCAGGGAACAGGCCGCCCCCGCGACCCCGTCCCGCTCCTGGGTCCCTCTCGCCTCCGGCGCCTCCGGCGCGTTCGTCCTGGCGGCCCTGGGGGCGGGCGTCCTGTACGTACGCCGCCGACGCCACTCGGCCTGACCCCGCCCGCCCGGCGAGCCGGTCCTCCCCCGAGGGGGCCGGACCGCCGGGCGGCCGGTGCGTTCGCCCGCTCCGTCCTCCGGCCCCCGCGCCTGCCGGCTTCCTTCAGGGAATGAGGACGGTCTTGCCCTTGGCGCTGCCGGCCTCACCGAGCCGATGGGCCGTGGCCGCGTCCGCCAGGGGAACCTCCCGTCCGACGTGGACGCGCAGCTTCCCCGCCTCGGCCAGCTCGCCGAGGCTCTCCAGGTCCGGGCCGGAGGGCTGGACGAACACCGTCTCGAAGCGGACGCCGTGCTGCTCCGCCTCCTCGGCGGTCATCCCCGGATGGTGGCCGACCGTGGTGACGAGCAGGCCGCCGGGCCGGAGCGTGCGCACGGACCGCGGCGCGTACTCGCCGCCGACCAGGTCGAGCACGACGTCCACCGGGCCGGCAGCGGTCGCGAAGTCCGTCGTCGTGTAGTCGATCACCTCGTCCGCACCCAGTGACGTCACGAACGCGTGGTTGTCCGCCCGTGCCGTGGCGATGACGTGGGCGCCGCGGGCCTTGGCGATCTGCACGGCGAGATGCCCGACCCCACCCGCCGCCGCGTGGATCAGCACTCGCTGCCCGGCGTCGATCCGGGCGATGCCCACCAGCGCCTGCCAGGCCGTCAGTCCGGCCAGCGGCAGGGCGCCGGCCTCCGCCGTCGTCAGCGCGGCGGGCTTGAGGGCGAGTTGCCCGGCAGGGGCCACGACGTACTCGGCGTAGGCGCCCGCGGCCTCGGGGAACCGCGGCATGCCGTACACCTCGGCACCCACCTCGAAGCGGGTGACGCCCTCGCCCACCGCCACGACCTCGCCCGCGACGTCCCAGCCCAGGGCGAAGGGCGGCTCGGGGAAGAGGGGGAAACGGCCGGCGCGGACGGCCGCGTCGACCGGGTTCACGCCCGCCGCGCGGACCCGGACCAGCACCTCGCCGGGGCCGGCCTGCGGGCGCTCGGCCTGCGTGCAGTGCAGCACCTCCGGGCCGCCGAAGGAACGCTGGGTGATCGCAAACATCTGAGGTGCCATGGGACTCGACTCTCCAAGACTTCGTGAGCTGCGTTAGTTGACGCGAGGAATATTGCTGAGACAAATAACTACACGCCGATATTCCTCGTGTCAACTATCCGCGCATCAAGCGTCTCGGGTAGGGTTCGGGGCGTGGACACCGAGGAACTCTTCACCGACCCCCGCCTCACGGCGATGGGGCTCCTGCTGGAAGCCCATGCCGGGCTCAACGCCAAGCTGCAGCCCGTGCTCGACGAGAACGGCGTGTCGTCACTGGACCTCAACGCCTTGATGCGGCTGAGCCGCTCCCCCGGGCAACGCCTGCGGCTGAGCGACCTGGCCGCCCAGACGTCCCTGTCCACCAGCGGCATCACGCGGGTGGTCGACCGTCTGCAGCGCGCCGGCCTGGTGCGCCGGGAGTCCTTCCCCGGCGACCGCCGCAGCACCTACGCGGTGCTGACCGACGAGGGCGCCGGCCGGCTCGTACGGCTCCTGCCGGACTACCTGGCCACGATCGAACGCTGGTACACCGGCCTGCTGACGCCCGAACAGCTCCCGGCCTTCCTCGCGTGCCTGCGCGTCCTCCGCGACAGCGTGCATCCCGAGGCGACCGCAGGCCACGGGGAATGACAGCGCCCACTCGCCGGGGGTGACGCCGCTCGCTCCCCGACGGGCAGGCGGGGCGGCCGGGCGTTAGCGTCTGACGCATGGCGAGCGGCCACTCCACCGATGACCCCACTCCCCCGTCCGCCGCCGTCCGCAACGGCCCGGCCGTCTCCCGCGAGGAGTTCGACGCCCTCTTCGCGACGGTCCGTACGTGGGGCCGGTGGGCGGACGCCGGCCGGGGGGCCTGGAACCGGGTGACCGCGGACCACGTCCGGCAGGCTGCCTCCCTGGTGCTGTCCGGGGCCGTCGTCCCGATGGCACGACCGTGGGATACCGCGAGCGGGCCGGACAACCGCAAGCCCGCCCTGCACTACATGTCCGACCTCGGCGACGTCGAGGCTCCCGATCCCGCCACCCACAAGGACTTCATCGGCGCCGACTACCACGGCAAGAGCGTCAGCCATCTGGACGCGCTCTCCCACGTCGCCCACGGTGGCCGGCTCTACGACGGCGGCACGGCGCGGGAGCTGGTCGGTGCCGGCGGCGCCCGCTTCGGCGACGTCGCGGCGCTCGGCCCCCTGGTGACCAGAGGGGTGCTCCTCGACCTGCCCGCCGTCCAGGGGCGCACCTGGCTGGAGCCCGGAGAGGCGGTGCACGCCGCGGACGTCGTCGCCGCGGAGGAGGCGCTCGGCGTGGAGATCCGCGAGGGCGACGCGGTGCTGCTGCGGGTCGGCCGGTTCCGTCGCCGCCGGGAACGGGGTGCCTGGGACGCCGACGCGGCGTGCGCGGGCCTCCACGTGGATGCCGTGCCGCTGCTGGCGGAACGCGGCATCGCCCTGCTCGGCGGCGACGGTGACAGCGACGTACGCCCCTCGCCGGTCGAGGGCGTGCACTCCCCCGTCCACGCCCTCGCGGTCGCCGCGATGGGGGTGCCGCTGCTGGACAACCTCGACCTGGAGGCGCTGTCCGCCGCCTGCGCCGCGGCCGGCCGCCACACGTTCTTGCTGCTGGTGGCCCCTTTGAACATCCCGGGCGGGACGGGCTCGCCCGTCACCCCGGTCGCGGTCCTCTGACGGACGGTAGCGGTGGTCAGCCGTCCGTATTCGGTCGGCTATGTGAGCAAAGTTCTAAAATGGAACAACAGTGCAGCTGCCCGGCGCAGGTGTGGCGGTGGTCGCGCGTACCGATGAGGGAAGTGATCCGGATGGGGCTCGTGGCGGAGGACGTCGGCCCCGTGCTCGCCCGTGAGCAGTTCCTTCGCGGGGGGACGGTCGAGGGGGCGGCGGTGCGAAACCAGATCCTCGACTCGTGGCAGCGCTCCCGGTCCCTGGGCCTCACGCCCGACGGGTGCGAACTTCCCTTCACGCAGGACCTCGACCTGGAGGGGCGTCTCGTCCGCGCGGCGGGGCCCGTACTGGACCGGCTGCAGGCGAAGTTCGCCGGCAGGAGCATGAACGTGGCCCTCGCCGACGGCCGCGGGGCGGTGCTGCAGCGTCGTTTCGGTGACACCTCCCAGGTCAGGCACCTGGCCGCGATCCAGAGCGTCCCCGGCTTCATCTTCGCCGAGAAGTACGGCGGGACGAACGGCATCGGCCTCGCGCTCGCGGAGCGGCGGCACATCAACGTCTACGGCGCCGAGCACTTCGCCGAACGCTCGCAGTCGAACGCCTGCTCGGCGATCCCCATCCGGGACCTGCTCAGCGGCCACATAGAAGGTGTCCTCTGCTTCGGCTATCCGTACACCGATGTGGACGAGGCGCTCGACATCGTGATCCGCAAGGCGGCCAGTGCCATCGAAGCGCGGCTGCTGGAGCAGAGTTCGGCACGGGAACGCGCCCTCTTGCAGGCGTACCTCGACGCCAGGCGCCGCGTACCGGCCGGCGACGGGCAGCTGGGCGAGCTCGCCATGAGCGGGCTGGGCGGGCATGACCAGATGATCCTCAAGGAGAAGGCCACGGAGCTGATCTCCTCGGGCCGGCGGGCCGCCGTCGAGGTGTCCCTGCCCGGAGACCGGCGGGTCACCTTGCTGAGTCACCCGGTGACCAGCTCCTCCGGGGTGGAGGGCGTCGTCATCGAGGCGATCCTCCCCGCGGGCCGGCAGCGCCTGACCTTCTCCACACCGGCCGACGCCTCTCCCGGCATCCTCGGGCAGGAGACCCTGGCCGGCACCGCGCAGCGGCGCGGGCACCCACCCGGCACCACGGCACCCGGCCCGTCCCCCACGACGGCCCGCCGGCCCCCGGCCCCCGGCGCCGCCGACCGTGCGGCGGACACGGCAGCCGGCCGGCTGGTGCTGGTGGGCGAGCCGGGAGTGGGGACGTACGCCGTCGCGGCCCGGCGCCGCCTGGAGCTGCTGTCCGAGGCCAGCACCCGCATCGGCACCACCCTGGACGTGAACAGCACCGCCCGGGAGCTCGCCGAGATGGCCGTCCCGCGCCTGGCCGACTTCGTCACCATCGACCTTCCCGAGGCGGTGCTGCGGGGCGACGAACCGACCGACCCCACCAAGGACCTCCATCGCACGGTGGTCCACGGCATTCGCGACGACTGCCCCTTCTACCCCGTCGGGGAGCGGGTGCACTTCCGGCCGACCACCCCCCAGCTCCGCTGTCTGACCAGCGGGCGGACCGTGCTGGAGCCCGACCTGAGGTCCGCCGCGGGCTGGGTCTCCCAGGACCGCTCGGCCGCCCAGCGGATCCTCTCCCACAACGTCCACTCCCTCATCGCCGTCCCGCTCCTCGCCCGCGGCATCGCCCTGGGCATAGCCAGCTTCTACCGGGCGCAGGACCCCGCCCCCTTCGGGGACGACGACCGTTCGCTGGCCCAGGAACTCGCCACGCGCGCCGCCATCTGCATCGACAACGCCCGCCGGTACACCCGCGAGCACGCCATGGTCCTCGCCCTGCAGCGCAGCCTGCTGCCGCAGGGCTTCCCGGAGCAGAACGCCGTCGAGGTCGCGCACCGCTACATGCCCGCCGAGTCCGGGGTCGGCGGGGACTGGTTCGACGTCATCCCCCTCTCCAGCGCCCGGGTCGCGCTCGTCGTGGGGGACGTCGTCGGGCACGGGCTGCACGCCGCCGCCACCATGGGCCGGCTGCGCACCGCCGCGCGCAACTTCGCCGAGCTGGACCTTCCCCCGGACGAAGTCCTCACCCACCTCGACAACCTCGTGGGGCGCCTGGACCGGGAGGAGTGCGGCGACGACCCGTTCGCCGGGATCACCGGCATCATCGGCGCCACCTGCCTGTACGCCATCTACGATCCGACGTCGCAGCAGTGCACCATGGCCCGGGCCGGCCACTGCCCGCCCGCGCTGGTCCGCCCCGACGGCACCGTCAGCTTCCCCGACCTGCCGGCCGGCCCGCCGCTGGGGCTGGGCGGCCTGCCGTTCGAGACCGCCGAGTTCCACCTCGCCGAGGGCAGCCAGCTCGTCCTGTACACGGACGGCCTCATCGAGGACCGCGACCGCGACTTCGACGAGGCCCTGGAGCAGCTGCGCAGCGCCCTGGCCCATCCGAACCGGCCGCCGGAGGAGACCTGCCGGGCGGTCGTCGAGGGAGTGGTGCCCGAGCATCCCGACGACGACATCGCCCTGCTCGTGGCCCGCACGCACGTCCTGGATCCCCACCGGATCGCCACCTGGGACCTGCCGGCCGATCCGGCGCTCGTGTCCTCCGTGCGCTCGGCCGTCACCCGCAAGCTGACGGAGTGGGGGCTGGAGGAGATCAGCTTCTCCACGGAGCTGCTGCTCAGCGAGCTGGTCACCAACGCCGTCCGGTACGGCTCCGGCCCCATCCAGGTGCGCCTGCTCTACGACCGCGCCCTGACCTGCGAGGTCGCCGACACCAGCAGTACCGCCCCGCACCTGCGCCACGCGGCCACCACGGACGAGGGAGGCCGCGGCCTGTTCCTCGTCGCGCAGCTCTCCCGGTCCTGGGGCACCCGCTACACCCCGGAGGGCAAGGTCATCTGGGCCGAGTGCCCCCTGGAGGTGCCCGGCGGGAAACCGGGCCTCGCCGAGCTGTCCTTCGACGACATCGACGACATTCCCGCGATCTGACGGCCCATCCGGCGTCGGGGCCGGAGCGGGCCGTAGCATGGCAAAAACGGCGGAATGACAGATATGCACCAGCTGGTCCCCTGACGGCCCGGACAGCCGACTCCCGGAGAAGTCCGTGCACCACACTCCCGACAACCCCCCTCCCCCAGGCCGTGGCCCGGAGCCCCTCGTCCGTATACGGGGACTCAGCAAGCGGTTCGGCGGCACCCTCGCGCTCGACGCGGTCGACCTCGACATCGGCCACGGCAGCGTCCTGGCCCTGCTCGGCCCCAACGGCGCCGGGAAGTCCACCCTCATCAAGGTGCTCGCGGGCGTCCACCACGCGGACGAGGGCGAGGTGACCGTGGCCGGCCATCCGCTCGGCAGCGAAGCGGCCACCCGCACCATGTCCTTCATCCATCAGGACCTGGGCCTCGTCGAATGGATGACGGTCGCCGAGAACATCGCCCTGGGCACCGGCTACCCGCGGCGTGCGGGACTGGTCTCCTGGCGGCGGACCCGCCGGCAGTGCGCCGAGGCACTGGGCATCGTCGCCGCGCACCTCGGCCCGGACACGGTCGTCGCCGACCTCACCCGGGCCGAACGCTCCCTCGTGGCCATCGCCCGCGCCCTGTGCACCCGGGCCGAGCTGATCGTCCTGGACGAGCCGACCGCCAGCCTCCCGGCCGCGGACTGCGCCCGGCTCTTCGACGTGCTGCACACCCTGCGCGACCACGGCCACGCCATCGTCTTCGTCACCCACCGGCTCGACGAGGTGCACAAGGTCGCCGACACCTTCGCCGTCCTGCGCGACGGCCGCATCGTCAGCCACGGCCCGCTCGCCGGCTACGGCCCCGCCCGGCTGGTGCACGACATCGTCGGCCACGAACCGGACGACCACCGCATCACGCCTCCCGCCCCGGGCCCGGCCGTCCTCGTCCTCGACGGCGTGCGGACGGAGAACACCGCGCCGGTCAGCCTGCAGCTGCACGCCGGCGAGATCCTCGGCATGGTCGGCCTCACCGGCGCCGGGCACATGGAACTGGGCCGCGCCCTCGCCGGCTCCCGGCCGATCCTCGCCGGACGGGCCCTCCTCGACGGACGCCCGTACCGGCCGGGCACGGTCACGGACGCCGTGGGCGCGGGCACCGGCTTCGTCACCAGCAACCGCCAGGACGAGGGCTGCGCCGCCGAGCTCACCGTGCGCGAGAACTTCCTGGCCAACCCCGGTGCGGGCGCCGCGCACGCCGCCCACTGGATCAGCCCCGGGCGCGAACGCGCCGAGGCCACCGACCTGATCGAGCGGTTCTCGGTGCACCCGCCGGACAGCGAGGCGCCGATCGCCACCCTGTCCGGCGGCAACCAGCAGAAGGTCATGATCGGCCGGTGGCTCAGGCTGAGCCGGCGCCTGCTGATCCTGGAGGAGCCGACCGCCGGAGTGGACGTCGGCGCCAAGGCCGCGATCTACCGCCTGCTGCAGGACGCGCTGGCCGGCGGGGTGGCCGTGCTGCTCCTCTCCACCGATTTCGAGGAGATCGCCCACGTGTGCCATCGAGCCCTGGTGTTCGTCCGGGGAACCATGACGGTGGAGCTGAGCGGCGACGCCCTCACCGTCACCGCGCTCGCCCGCGCCGCGTCGGCCATGCCCGCCGTCACCGGGACGTCCGGACGATGACCCCGCCTTCCCCGTCGTCCCCCTCGTCCCGTCCGCGGTCGGCGGCCGCCGCGCGTGAGCGTCCCGCGCTGAGCCGCCGGTTCGGGCACCTCGTCGGCGCCTACGGCCTCCTGGCCCTGACCGCCCTGCTCTTCCTGGCCTTCTCCCTCGCCCTGCCGGACACCTTCCCGACGCTGGACAACGTCTCCGCCGTCCTCTCCAGCCAGTCGATCCCCGCCCTCCTCGCGCTCGGCGCGACGATCCCCATCGCCACCGGCAAGTTCGACCTGTCCATCGGCTACGGTCTCGGCCTCGCCCACGTCATGACGATGCAGCTCGTCGTCGCCGAAGGGTGGCCGTGGCCCGTCGCCTGCCTCGCCGTGGTCCTCGGCGGGGCGGTCGTCGGTGCCGTCAACGGCGTCGTCGTCGAATTCGCGAGGATCGACTCCTTCATCGCCACCCTCGGCACCGGCAGCATCATGTACGCCTTCACCGGCTGGATCACCGGTGGGGCCCGCATCGTCCCCGGCCCGGACGGCCTGCCGGCCGGCTTCACCGCCCTCTACGACTCCCGCTTCCTCGGCCTGCCGGTGTCCGCCTTCTACGTCCTCGCCCTCACCGCCGCGCTGTGGCTGCTCCTGGAGCGGCTGCCGCTCGGCAGGTACCTGTACGTCATCGGGTCCAACCCCCGCGCCGCCGACCTGGTCGGCATCCCCTCCCGGCGCTACGTCATCCACGCCTTCACCGGCTCGGGCCTGGTCGTCGGCATCGCCGGTGTCCTGCTCGCCGCCCAGCAGCAACTCGGCAACCCCAGCGTCGGCATGGACTACCTGCTCCCCGCCTTCGTCGGCGCCCTGCTCGGCTCCACCGCGATCCGGCCCGGCCGGGCCAACGCCCTGGGCACCCTCGTCGCCGTCACCGTCCTCGCCATCGGCCTCGCCGGCATCGGCCAGCTCGGCGCCCAGTTCTGGGTCACCCCGCTGTTCAACGGCAGCACCCTGCTCATCGCCGTCGGCCTGGCCGGCTACGAGGCCCGCCGGCAGCTGCGGCAACGGCGGGCGGAACCCTCCCGGTCCCTCCGCGACCTGCCGAGGGTCACCCCGTGACCCGGCCGTCCGTCGGCACGGCCGTGCTGGCCCTGGCGGCCGGCCTCCTCGTCGGCTGCGAACGCGGTGCGTCGACCGGCGCGGCGCCCTCCCCCGCAGCGCCGGCCCGGGCCGGCTGCCCCGCCGCCCTGGCCAGGGCCGAAGCGGCCGTCCGGCAGGCCGGGAAGAACGATCCGGCAGGGGGAAGCGCGCCCGCCAGGGGCCCGGGGGCCGTTCCCGGCAAGACCGTCGTCTACGTCGCGCAGACCATGACCAATCCCGGCGTCGCGGGCACCGCCCGGGGCGTGCAGGAAGCCGCACGGGCCATCGGCTGGAACACCCGGGTGATCGACGGTCAGGGCACGCCCGCCGGCATCCAGGCGGCGTTCAGCCAGGCCATCGCCCTGCGGCCGTCCGGCATCGTCATCGGCGGCTTCGATCCCCGGCTGACGTCCCAGCAGGTCGCCAAGGCCCACGCGGAGCACATCCCGCTCATCGGCTGGCACGCCGTCGGCTCCCCCGGCCCGAGCAAGGACCCCGGGCTCTTCACCAACGTCACCACCAGGGTCGAGGACGTCGCGAAGGTCAGCTCGGACTGGGTCATCGCGCACTCCCACGGCACGGCCGGGGCCGTCGTCTTCACCGACGCCTCCATCCCGTTCGCCAGGAACAAGTCCGAGCTGATCAAGAAGGAGCTCGCCACGTGCGCCGACGTGAGGGTCCTGGACGAGGAGAACATCCCGATCCCGGACACCAGCAGCCGCACCCCCCAGGCGGTCTCCTCGCTCCTCTCCCGCTTCGGCGACCGCTGGACCCACTCCGTCGCCATCAACGACGTCTACTTCGCCGACGCCGCCCCCGCCCTGCGCGCGGCCCGCAGGAAGGGCACCGCGGCCCCCTTCAACATCGGCGCGGGCGACGGCGACCCCTCGGCCTTCCAGCGCATCAACGGCGGCCAGTTCCAGGCGGCCACCGTCCCCGAGCCGCTCTCCGCGCAGGGCTGGCAGATCGTCGACGAGTTCAACCGCGCCTTCTCCGGCGAACCGGCCAGCGACTACGTCACCCCCGTGCACATCGCCACGGCCGCCAACAGCGCCGGGCATACGAGCTGGGACCCGCCCGGCTACCGCGCCGCCTACCGGAAGATCTGGGGCAAGGGGCCGTGACCCGCCCGTCCGGGCGCAGCCGTTACGTCCAGGGGATGGTGAGCCACGGGCTGGCGGGGTCGGTGCCGAGGACCTGATGTGCGGCGAGCATGTCCGTGTACCAGGGGCCGAACTCCTCCTCGTCGAAGTGGAGGCAGCGCCCGAGGATGAAGGCGGCGGAGAACTCCTGCCACGAGCGGTAGTTCGCCCGGGCCGCGCGGCCGGCGCGCAGCACCGCCTGCTCGGCCTCGGGCAGGGTGCAGTAGCGCGCGCCCAGTCCCCAGCGGGCCATGCCGGACGCCCGCCCGTAGTCCCATGCCTCCGCCGTGCGTACGAAGGCTCCCTCGGGCAGGATCCCGTCGGCGCGGAAGCGGGCCTCGTAGCGGGCTATCCGGCCGATCAGCCTCCGTACGCCGGCGACCTGCGACTCCACTTCCGCCGCGCCGGGAGCCTCGACGGTGGTGACGCCGTCGGGGGTGATCTCCACGCCGCCCGACCGGGCGGAGCGCTGCCGGATGACGCGCTCGGCCGCGTTGCGCCAGTACTCCAGGTCGACGGGGCCGGCGAAGTCGCGGGCCAGGGAGTGCCGGATGCCCAGGGTGAACTCCCAGACGCCGCTGACCATGTCCGCCGTCAGCAGTCGTTCCTGGGTGTTCAGCCAGCCCTGCCGGCTGGTGATCCCCCACGAGTCCGCCAGCCGGCGTCTTTCGTGGCGGTAGCCCCCGCCGTGGTAGGCCAGGGCGTTCCAGAGTTCCCCGTTGCGGACGGACAGGTGTGCTCCGCAGGCGAGTCCGTGCGCGACGGGGCCGTGCAACGGCCCGCCGATGTGCAGGGCGCGCAGCTGCCCGTGCACACGGTTGCAGCAGCTGTTGCCGCTGGTCACGCGTTCGGCGTGCTGTTGCCACACGGCCCGGTGCGCGGGGCCGGCGGGGAGGACGCCCTCGCAGGGGCTGCCGGGGTTGACGACCAGGAACGGCGGGTCGCGGTCCTCCCACACCCGGGCGTACCAGCCGAGGGAGTACCCCTGGAAGACCGGGTCCTCGGCGGGCGCCGGCAGCATGCCCTCGGTGAAGACCGCCAGGCAGGCGATGCCGGCCTGCGGGTTCCAGGACGGGGTGAAGACCACCGAACCGGGGTGTGCGTCGGCGCTCGCGCGCGAGACGACCATGAACAGGTCGGTGCCGGCCAGCACGTCGAAGTACGCGGGCCAGTCGCCGCGCGTCTTCGCCTCGTACAGCGCTTGCTCGATGCCGCTCGGCGCCGGCCAGGGCGGCACCGCCCCCGGCATCGGCGGCACATGGTCAGCCGGCCCCGTCACCGCAACGTGCTCCTCCCGTGCTTCCCGACCGCAAGATCGTAAAGCGTCGCCCGCACCCGGTCGTCGCTCGCCTTCCGGGGTCAATAGCATGATCGCATGCGTCTCCTCGGAACGATCGACCCCAACCGCCCGCTGCTCGTCGTCGCCGTCCGGGAGGAGGCCGTCCATCTCGACGGCGATCTCCCCGTCCTCCTCACCGGCATAGGCAAGGTCAACGCGACGGCAGCGCTGGCCACGGTGCTGGCCCGGGGCGAGCGGCCGTCCGAGATCATCAACCTCGGCACCGCCGGTGCCCTCCGCCCGGGCTGGGAGGGCATCCACGAGGTGGCCAAGGTGATCCAGCACGACCTCGACACCCCCGTCCTGCGGGCGCTCACCGGCCGCACGTACGGCGCGCCCGTCACCCTGACCGGCGCCGACGGGCCGACGCTGGCCACCGGTGACCTGTTCGTCTCCGACCCCGACGCCCGCGCCCGCCTGGCCGAGCAGGCCGATCTGGTCGACATGGAGGGCTACGCGCTCGCCACCGTCGCCCGCCGCGAGGGCATCCCCCTCCGCCTGATCAAGCACGTCAGCGACGAAGCCGGGGCCGGGGCCGACCGCACGTGGCGCGACTCCGTGGACGGCTGCGCCAAGATCCTCGCCGAGTGGGTGCGGGAGCAGAGGCTCTGCGCGTAGCCCGGGCCCCGTGCGGTGGGGGAGCGCGCTTGACGGTACTTCTACAGTGCTGTCATGACCACGGACAGGAGGCCGTCATGAAGGACGTCGCGTTACCGGCCGGAGTCATCGAGTACGACGAGACCGGGTCGGGGCCGCCGGTCGTCCTGCTGCACGGGCTGCTGATGGACCACAAGCAGTGGGACCGTGCCCTGCCACTCCTCCCGGAGGGGTTCCGGTACGTGCGCCCCGTCCTTCCGCTGGGGGCCCACCGCCGGCCGATGGCGCCGGACGCCGACCTCAGCCTGCGCGGACTGGTCCGTCTGGTCGCCGACTTCCTCGACGCACTCGACCTCGACGGCGTCACGCTGGTGCACACCGACTGGGGCGGGGCGCTGTTCCTCACCGCCCACGGCCTGGACCGGCGGGTGGCCCGGCAGGTGATCCTCCCGTGCGAGGCGTTCGACAACTTCCCGCCCGGCCTGCCCGGCAAGACGCTGACCCTCGCCGTCCGGCTGCCGGGCGGCCTGCGCTTCGCCGCCCGGCAACTGCGCATCGGCCCGCTCCGCCGGCTGCCCATGATGTTCGGGCAGATGGCGCGGCGACCGCTGCCGGACGACCTCGTCCACCGCTGGACCGAGCCGCTGCTGCGCAACCCCGGCGTCCGGCGCGACCTGCTGGCCTACTGCCGCGGACCGCTGGACAGGAAGGAACTCGTCCGGGACACCGAGGCGCTGCGCCGGTTCGCGGGGGACGCACTGGTGCTGTGGTCGCCCGACAATCGCGTGATGCCGCCCGAGCACGGCCGCCGTCTGGCCGAGCTGCTGCCCGCAGGACGGTACGCCGAGGTACCCGGCGCGTACGTGCTGTCCATGCTGGACGAGCCCGGGATCGTCGCCCGGGAGATCGGTCGCTTCCTGACGTCGTCCTGACGTCGTCAGGACGACGTCCACCGCTCGATGGCCCCTCCCGGACGGTGACGGGTGGCGCGGGCGCGGTGGGAGGCCCAGCCTGGTGGGGAACAGAACGGCCACCGCTGTGACCCATGGCCGGGGCGGCGGCCCGTGCTCCGACAGGAGAACCCCATGCGCACAGCGACCGAGGCGGCCGCCGCCCCCGGGCCGGCCGGAGCCGACAGCCGGGCACCCCGCGCCCAGACCCCACCGGACCCCGCCCCGCTCCCCCGGCCGCCCAGCCCCGAACCCGAGCCGGAGCCCGTCCCGGCGCCCGGCCCGGACAAGGCACCGCCCCACTGACCGGCCGACGCCCGCCGGCCGACGCCCGCCGGCTTCCGGCCGGGGGCGGCACACCACCCGGGTTCCATCCGGATGGGTGCGCGCGCCTACCGATGCCGTGCCATGCCGCTTACGGTCGTTGTGGGAGGTGAACCGCATGGGAACGACGAGGGACCCGGCCACAGTGACGATCAAGACCTTCCCCGGGTCCGGCATGGACAGCCCCCTTGAGCTGGCCGCCGCCAAGCGGGCCTGTACGACGGCCACCGGGGCTCCCCTGCGCGTCTCCGTCGTCATCCCGGCCCGCAACTGCGCCGCGACCATCGAGGGCGTGGTGGCGCCGGTCGTCGAGGACCTCGTGGCGGTCGGTGCCGTCGACGAGGTCCTGGTCGTCAATCACGACTCCACCGACGACACGGCCGAGCGCGCGGCCCGCGCCGGCGCCCGGCTGATCGGCTTCTCCACGGCCGGGCCGATCGCCGACATCCCGGACTCCGGCAAGGGGTCGGTGATGTGGAAGGGCATCTGGGCCAGCGAGGGCGACATCGTCGTCTTCATCGACGGCGACCACCTGAAGTTCGACTCCACCAAGGTCTCCCGGCTGGTCGGGCCGCTGCTGCACGACGCCTCCCTTCAGCACGTGCGGGCCTTCTACGACCGTTACGAGGGAGGTCGCACCACCGAGGCCATGGCCCGCCCGGTGCTGTCCCTGCTGCACCCGGAACTGGCCGGCATGCGCCAGCCCCTCAGCGGGGAGCACGCCACGCGGCGCTCGACGCTGGCCGAGCTGGTCTTCCCCGTGGGCTGGGGCACGGAGTTCAGCATCCTCGACCAGATCAGCCGCCGGCACGGCGCCGCGGCCATCGGCCAGGTCGACCTCCGCTACAAGGAGCACGTCAAGGGGAACTGGGCCCACATCTCGTTGCAGGCGTTCGAGCTCCTGTACGTGGCCCTGCGGACGGAGTTCCGCGCCCTGGGCGGCGAGCTCCCCGACCACTGGGGCAGCGTCGTCATGACGCCCGGCGACCGCCCCGGCGAGGTCGTCCCGCGCGCCGCGCGGACGGCGGAACTGCCGCCGCTGATGAGCCTGCCGGACTGGCCGGACCGCGAACGGCGGCGCCTCGCCTCCTGACCCGGTGAGGCCGGGCCGCGTCCGCAGGACGCTCAGCCCGCCCAGCGCGTCCTGGCCCGGCCCTGGTTCACCGACCGGACGCCGCGGCGAACGGGCCGCCGGCACCGAAGGCGCACTCGGCGAAACGCTCGCCGATGCGACGGTGACCGGCGGCGTCCGGGTGGAGTCCGTCGGGCAGCGGCAGTTCGGCGAAGTCCGCTTCGCCGTAGAGCGAGCGGCCGTCGAGGTAGTGCAGGTTCGGGTCCTCGTCCGCCCGTTGCGCGGTGAGGCGGGAGAGCTCGGCCCGGATGACGTTCAGGGTCAGCCGTGAGGGATCCGACGGGTCGCCCATGGCCCGGAAGCCCATGCTCCCGCCCTCGAAGTCGGGTGCGAGGGGCCCAGGGGTGTCCTCCTGCAGGGGGCAGAGTACGGGCGAGACGACCAGCAACGGCGTGGTGGGGTGCCCCTCACGGATGGTGTCGAGGAAGCCGTGGACCGCCGGGGCGAAGGCCCGCAGGCGCATCAGGTCGGTGTTGACCAGGTTGATGCCGATCTTGACGCTGATCAGGTCCGCGGGGGTGTCCCGCATCGCGCGCGCGACGAACGGGTCGAGGAGGGCGTTGCCGCCCAGGCCCAGATTGACCAGCTCCACGCCGCCCCGGGCGGCGGCCAGTGCCGGCCAGATCCCGGTCGGGCTGTCGGCGGAGGAGCCGTGGCTGATCGAACTGCCGTGGTGCAGCCACACCCTGCGGCCACGGTCCACGGGGTCATCGACCGGGGCGTCGGTGCGCAGGGCGAGCAGCTCGGTCATCTCCGCGTGCGGCAGCCAGATCTCCACGTCCTTCATGTCCTCGGGCAGCCCGGCGAACCGGACGGTGCCGGGCGGACCGGGCGTGGTGACCGTGGCCCCGGTGGCCATGTCGAGGGTGCGGACGTTCCCGCCGGCCGCGGCGGCCTGGGCGGTCCTGCGGCCGTCGACGAGCAGGTCGTACACGCCGTCCTGCGGGCCGGGCAGGCCCTTGTAGACGATCTTCGTGGGAAGCACGTCCAGCTCGACGACGGTGGCCCGGGTCCGGAAGGCCAGGCGCACGCCGGACGGCTTCGTCTCGGCCATGGCGACGGCGTCGTCGGGGAACTGTTTTCGGGCCGCGGCGGGCAACCGGTGGGGCAGGACGCCGTGCGCGGTGCGTTCCACATCGAGGGCGCCGCGCAGGATGCGGGGCTCGATGGGGGTGGTGATCCAGTCGGTCATGTCGGCCTCCTTGCGGGACAGCGGTGCGGAGGGCACGCGGCCCGGGGCACTCGCTTCCGGCTGCCCTCACCTCCTTGATCGTATCCACGCGGGTCTACGCCGGCGGCACCGGCCGGACGGTGCTGTCGCCCCCTCCCGCACCCCTGCGCCGGAAGGCCAAGCGGACGAGGGAACGTGACAGACCCGCCAGGACGAGCGTGATGCCCGCGAGCGGAAGGGCGAGCAGCAGGATCTGGAGGCATGCCGAGGTCATGCCGAGGGCGTAGTTGCCCGAGGCGCCGGCGTTCTCGATCAGCAGGTTGACCTTCTGCCAGTCGGCCCGGAGCAATTGCGGGAGATTGAAGACCAGCATGCCCAGTTGGAGAACGAGCACGGGGACCAGGCACATGACCCAGACGGCGACCACGATCTGGGGCCACCGCTTGAGGGACCGGAGCCGGTCGTCCTGTGGTTGCCGCAGCACAACCCGCTTGAGAATGGGGGCGACGTATCGGAAGAGGTCCGGAATGCCGATGAGATCCGCGACGATGTAGTAGCCGTCGAACCGGAGTGTGGGAAGCAGCTGTTGGATGATTTCCAGGTTGACGGAGAGGATCGCCACCAGGAGCGGCCGGAATCCGGTTGCCGCATAGAGTGCGAGCAGACCGAGGACGAACAGCGCGTTGAAGTAGACGCCGCCCAGGTCGGCCCGGATGCGTCCTGCACGGCCCAGCCGGTAGGAATGGGTGATGTCCGTGTAGAAGGCGGGCCAGACCAGATAGATGCCGCACCCCATGACACCGGGCCGTACGCCTCCGTAACGGCACGCTGCGCCATGGCCGAATTCATGGAAAGCGCAGGAGGCGATGGCCAGGAGGACGACGAGGAGGACGTTCGCCGGGGAGGTGAGCACTTCCTGCAGTGCGGCGCCCGTTTCCTGTGTCGTCCACAGCCATGCCTCGCCCGCCAGGAACGCACTGACGGTGAGGACGATCAGCACCGGGCGGAAGAGCCAGGCGAAGAGCCCGGAGAGGATCCAGGTGACGCGCTCCGGCAGCACCGCCAGCCGGTAGCGGAACGCGAGGAACGGGTCGCTTCCGGGGGTCGGGGGCGGCGGCGAACCGTCGCTGTGGCTGGTGACGCCGAGCGGGGCGAGTTTCTCGTCGATGAGGAAGGCGACGTGTTCCGTGGTGAACTGCCGGCCCGTTTCCCGGCTGAGGTCGGCCGCGACCCCGGCCATGACCGGTTCGCGGTCGGGCAGTGACCGGTCGTCGTCCCTTTCCCGGCGCCGGGCGTCCAGGGCCTTGACGACCTGGTAGAGCAGGGTGGGGAGCCGTACGAGCTGACCGTCGGGACGGCAGACCAGCTGGGGTGGCTCGCGGTACCCGGAGTCCTCGAACTCGCCGACCAGCTCGGTGCCGGGCACCAGAGCGGGCTCCCCCGTCCGGTCGGCCGGGGCCGGCCGTCGCCCCGGTGCCGGCCCGGCTTCGCCGGTGCGCGGGGCGAAGGGCAGGGACATGGGCGCACTCCAGGAGTCGGGGACGGACGACGGCCGCGTCGCGGCGGGGAAGGACCGGAGGCTCGCGGCCCTCCCCCGCCGGGCGCGTGCGGCGATCCGCTAGGGGATCAGTGGCTGGAGATGGCCGCGGGGGTGCAGGTCAGGCTGTTGGTCGGCTGCTCGGAACCCAGGCCGAGCGAGCCGAACAGACCGGGCGTCCCCTGCCGGTCGATGGACTGGCAGGACGACAGGATGGTGGTGCCGTGGTCGCTCGGGGCCGGGGCGAACACGCCGCCGCCCGAGGCCGCGGAGCTGCTGCTGGCGGCACCGGCACCGGCGCCGCCGTCGGGGCCGGGGCCGGCGCTGAGGGCGTTGAACGGAGTGGCCACGATGCCCATGACGGTGCGCTCCGGCAGCACCTCTCCCGCGATGGCGTCGAGCTCTTCGAAGCTGATGGCGTTGTCCATTCCATTCCCTTTCTCTGGTTTCCGCACTCGCTGGTTGTGCGCTCTCGGATTCCCAGGTCAGCAATCCGAGCAGCCATCCTTGACGAATGGCAGTTCAGTGGCGGGAGACGCCCGCGGGAATGCACGTCGTGGTGTGCCCCGGAGTACTGGGTGCCAGTCCCAGTGCGGCGAGAAGACCGGGGCTGGCCGCGTCCTGTCGGTACTGACAGGCGTAGAGCACCGTCGTACCGTGCTCCGTCCTCACCAGCATGGGTTCCCACTGGTGATCGGCGCCTGCCGGCGACAAGCTCGACAGGACGGTCCGCGGGGGCAGTTCCTCTCCGAAGAGGCGGCTCAGCTCCGCGAACGTCACGGCGGATCCCATCGTTGCTCCCTCCCTGTGGGATGACTCGATGACGACCGGTCCTCATCGGACCACCCCGGTGCGTGCGGCGCCGTCACCGGAGCCGTGCATGACCTCGTCATCCCTCCGGGAGGTTACGCGGATTGCGCATGCAGAAAACGTCCCAATCCACCGATCACCCGGTCGAGTTGGGATGTGTCCCCCGGGAGGGTGTAACGGGCATCCTGTCCTGACGCCGACGACGAAAGCAGTGCCCTCCTTGGAACGTTCGCCCGGTTCTGTCACAGCCGTTGGGGGTGTCGCCCCACCAACTGCCGTTCGACGCAGGGGAAACAGGCGTCGTTCTGGCCCACAATGCCGTCATGGCAGACGAGTCGCGCATCCACAACGTCATGCAGGGCACGGCGGAGTACGTCCTGCAGATCGGGCAGGTCCACGGCAACGTCAGTGTGCACCTGCCGCCCGGCGCGGAGCCGTTGGAGCGTGCCGCGTGGTCCCTGGCCCGCAGCATCCGCGCCCAGTGGACGGCGGAGCTCACTGCCTGGGACCTGGCATCGGCCGACCCCTTGTCCGTGCACTGGCAGGCGACCTGGGCCGAGCCGCGGCACGGTGCGGCGCACGGCGACCGGAAGGACCCCGTCCAGCAGCACGGCCCTCAGATCGCGAGGATGGCGGACACCTTCCTCGGCCTGGCCCGCCGCCGCCTGGTGGTGCTCGGTGCACCGGGCGCGGGCAAGTCGACGCTGGCGGTGCTGCTGACGCTGGAACTGGCGGAGCGCTGTCTGCCGGGGGCGAGGCGAATACCGGGTGCGCCGGGCTTACCGGGCGCGCCCGGGCCACGCGCGCTGCCTGAGGACGGGGTGAGCGGTGAGGCGCCTCCCGTGCCCGTCGTCCTGACCCTGGAATCGTGGGACCCGGACCGCGAGCACTTCCGCGCGTGGCTGGCCCGGCGGATCGCCGAGGACCATCCCGGTCTGCCGCGGGTCGACGGCAGGCATCCGGCGGCGCGGCTGGTCCAGGAGCGGCGGATCCTGCCCGTTCTCGACGGGCTCGACGAACTTCCCGGGCACCGGCGTCCGGTGGTGGTGCGCGAGATCGACCGTGCCCTCGGCGACAAGGACGCGCTCGTCCTCACGTCCCGCACCGCGGAGTACCGCGCGGGCGAGGAGAGGGGCGCGGCCATCGCGGGGGCCGCGGTGATCGAGGCCCGGCCGGTCGGCCTGGCGGAGGCCACCGCCTATCTGCTGCACTCCGCCGCGCCGCAGACCCGTCGCAGCTGGAAGCTGATGCTCGACGAGGTGGACCAGCAGCCGGACGGCCCCGTCGCGCAGGCCCTGTCGAGCCCCTTGATGATCTGGCTGGCCCGGCAGGGCTTCCGCACACCGCCCGCCGACCCGCTGGACCTGGCCCGCCGGCCGTTCCGGTCCCGGGAGGAGGTGGAGAAGCACCTCCTCGACCTGATCATTCCGGCGGTGTTCACCCAGCAGCCCCACGCTCCGGACCGCTTGCACGCCCCGCGGCAGTGGAACCACCGGCGTGCCCGGCACTGGCTCTCGTCCCTCGCGGGCCACCTCTCCCGACGCCGCACCACCGAGCTGGCCTGGTGGGACCTGCACCGCACGCTCCTGGTGCGCCTCACGACGCCGCTCGTCCTCCTCCTGGTGTGCCTCGCCCTGTCCCGGGTCGCCGCGACGGCCGGCGGCTGGTTCGTGGACCGGCAGACCTCCGGCGACCGGCTGGGAGCCCTCGGCGGGTTCACCACGCAATGGGGCCTGGAACTCGCCGTGAGCGGCGGCCTCGTCCACGCCATGGGCGTGTGGATCGCCGTGGAGGTGTGGTTCGGCTTCAAACGGTGGCGACCGCGCCGTCGCGCCAACCCGTTCCGCATCGGTGCGGCCCTGCGCTCGGCGGGCCGCGCCGCCTCCGTGGGGCGGGCCCTGAAGGCGGCCGCGGTGGTCGTCGTCCCGGCCGGGTTGTTCACCTTGATGGCCCTGGGAACGCACGATCCGCGGCCCTACCTGGTGATGGCACTCTGCAGCACCGTCGTGGCACCCGTGCTCATGGTCACGATCGCCGCACCCGCGGACACCGAGGACGCGAGCACGCCCGACGAGGTGCTGGGCAGCGAGCGCACGGCCGCCCTGCTGTCCATGGGCACGGTGGCCGTGGCGATCGGCATCGGGCAGGGAGCGCTGGGCTGGTACACCTACGGAACGTTCGACGAAGGCATGGCACGGGCCGTGGCCGGCTGGTTCGGCGCCTCGGCGATGCTGCTGCTGATGAGTTCGTGGAGCCGCTGGCTGATGGCGAAGGGCTGCCTGGCGACCGTGGGGCGGGTGCCCTGGTCGCTGATGGAGTTCCTGCGCGACGCCCACCACGGCGGGTTGCTGCAGCGCAGCGGGGGCGTCTACCGGTTCCGTCACCTGCGACTCCAGGAGCACCTGGCCGCCGGCGCCCCGGCGCACGCGGCGGCGTACTCGCCCGCCGTCCACGGCCGGCCCCTGCAGCCCGTCGGGCCGTCGCCCGCCACGGCGGCCACGGCCCCGGCCGCCACCGGCTTTCGCGACCTGGTCGTCGGCGCGGAACAGTCCGCGCTGTCCTCGCGCAAGGGCTGGACGGTCCACTCCGACGGGCACACGTTCACGGCCCGGAGCAGGCAACGTCAGATCCGCATGGCTCACTGGCCGTCGCTCCTGGTCTTCGCCGCAATGGTGTTCATCCGCTTCGGCGTGGAGGGTCACTGGCGGAGGGCACTGCTCTCCTCGGTCGTCTTCTGCGGCTTCGGGGTGGTGATCATGCTGCTCGGCTGGCTGATGCCGCCGCGGCTGATGGAGCTGCACATGACGGCGGAGAGCGTGGCGTTCACCCTGGGGCGCCGTCGGCACCGGCTGGCGTGGGCCGACGTGGAGGACGTCGCCCTGCGCAAGCTCATCCACCGCAAGAAGGACACCAAGACCTACGCCCTGCACGTCCGGCTGCGCCCCGGCGCTCCCGAGCCCGCCCGGTACTTCCGCGGCAACGACGGTTGGTTCTTCATTCTTCCTCTGTCCGTCACCGACACCGTCCCGGTGGACCTCGCAGCGGCCCTCCGCCACTTCGCCGGTGCGCGCTGGCGGCCTCCCCTGGACGGTCCTGCCCAGCAGAACGGTCACGTCATCGTGCACAACGAGGTCTCGGGGCAGGTGTACACAGGGGAGGTGATCCAGGCCGGTACCGTCCGGGGCGACGTCACCCTCGGGCAGCCCGACGCGAACGGGACCACGCACGGAACGGGCAGGGCCCTCGACGAGGACGGGGACACGCCGGTCTCCTGACGACCCGTCCGCCGGCTGCCGGGACGCCCGCCCGCTCGGTGAAGCCGTGGGCGACAATGCAGGGGCGGCTTCCCCTCCCGTTGAAGGAGTTCCCATGGCCGGCACCGCACGCGTACGCCGGGTCGAGGTGCCCGGCGCGCTGCACGGCAGCAAAGGCTGCGATCGCTGGGACTACGCCTCGGCGTTCGCCTTGTCGACGTCTTCCGCCCGGACGCTCACGGCCCGGCAATGGGCCGGGGCTGTCTTCGAACGGGCTCCGACTCCCCTGCGCCAGGTGCTGGTGGCGGCGTGGGTCCTCGTCCTGGGGCTGCGCCTGGGGCCCCGGCCCTCGCCCGGACACGTGCTGGGCTGGCGCGTTGCCGTGGACGGCTCCGGCTCGGTCGTCCTGGAAGCGCCCTCGCGGCTGATCACGGCACGCAACGTCGTGGTCGTGGAGGACGCGCAGGTGGTGTGGGTGACCCTGGTGCGTTATCGGGGGCGCGTCGGCCGTGCGGTGTGGGCGGCGGCCACGCCCGTCCACCATCTGGTGGTTCCCTTCCTGCTGCGGCGAGCGGAACGCGGGTGCGCCCGGGAACGCCCCGGCACTGGATGACGCATGCCGCGCAGGGTGCCTTACCGCGAAGAATGGGGCAACCCTTCCTAACAGTCCTATCAGACTGATGCGCCGCAAATCAGCCTGATGAGACCCGGCGAGGCCCCAGCCCGACCGCGGTCGTGCCGCACGTCCGCCCAGGAAGACCCCCAGGTCGCACAGGGGATCAGAATGTCCTGTCTTCACTGATGCACCTACGTGCCCGTGATTGGCTACCACTCGGTACCGCACCAACTGCGCAGATCCACCCGCACCGAACGAGAAGGGGCCTGTCACCATGAAGTTCATCACCCGAGCAGGGCTGGCCGCGGCGGTAGCGACCGGAGCCATCGCCGTGGCCGTTGCGCCCGCCTCCGCCGCCGTCGGCGTCGGCACCGGGCACGCGGCCTCCAGCGCCCACGTGCTGGCCAACCCGAAGACCATCAAGCCGGCGGCGTACAACCAGGCACGCAGCATCCTGGCGAACGCCGGAAGCCAGACCGCGGCCAAGTCCCACCCCATTCACGGCAAGGACGACGTGCCGGTCAGCTACGGGACCAGCCTGCTGGCCGCCGCGCGGGACGAGTTCCGGCAGACCGACCGCAACCTGCCGCCGAAGCAGAAGAAGTCCGACATGTCGATACCGCACTACAACGCGATTCACAGTGCGGCGAAGACGATGGGCATCGACCGCTGGTGACGCCGTGAGGCCGTCGCGGCGACGGCGGACGTCGCGGCAGGGCCCCGCTCCCGGCACCGTCCGGAGGCGGGGCCCGTCGCGCAACGCCTCCTCGTGACTGGTGGGGATGGGGGCGGGACGGTACAACGGTGCGCATGCGTATTCGTTCGTTAGCATTCACAGCAACTCTCCTGACCGGGCTGGTATTTGGCGGGCCGTGGGCGGCGAGTGCCACCGCCGTGCCGTCGCGGGCCGCCGCCCTGGCCTCGTGCCCGGAGCGCGCGAGCGTGGAGGTGTTCCGGAAGGGCGGCATACCGCTGCTCGACTGGCGGGAGAACATGGAGTTCGACGGCCGGGGCAGGCTCTGGGTCTCACACGTGACCAAGCACCGGGTCGAGGCGTACGCCCCTGACGGGACGCTGACGGCCGGCTTCCCGGTCCCCGGGCCCGGCGGCATCCGGCGCGGCCCCGACGGGAAGATGTACGTCAACTACGGGGTCAATCCCCTGACCCCGCACGGCGGCATCATGCGGTTCGACCCGGACGCCGACCGGCCGGAGCCGGAGAAGGTCGTCGACGGGGTCACCGGCATCAACGGCCTCGCCATCGACGCCGCCGGGAACTTCTACGTCAGCCGCGAACTGGCCACCGGCATCCTGAAGTTCCGCCCGGACGGCACCAGGGACGAGGAGTGGACGAAGAAGGCGAACGTCTTCGGCACCAACGGCCTGGAGATCATCGGCGACCAGCTGTACGCGAGCGTCCTCCTCGACACCGCGTCCCCCGTCGTCCGCATCCCCCTGAACGACCCGGCGCACCACACCACGGTCGCCGACCTCAGCACGAACCCGCTGGACATCAAGTTCCTCGACGACCTCACTGCCTTCGGCGGCGACCTGGTGGTCGCCGGCTTCCGCAGCGGCGAACTCGTGCGCGTGAACCCGGCGACCGGACGGTCCTGCGTCCTGGTCAGCGGTCTGCGGATGCCCACCAGCGTCCGCGTCCCCCGGGCGTTCGGCGGCCACGACCCGCAGCGCGACCTCTTCGTCGTCGAGGCGTCCGGCCGCATCCTCAAGGTCAGGGTCGGCTGACGCGAGAGCGCCGGGGGCGCCGGGGGCGCGGGAGGCATCGCACCGAGGGCACCGGCTTCCCCACGAGCCCCAAAAGGCACCCGGTATAACTTCCTGTATGACACACCGGAATTTACGTCGTGCCATGGCTGCGACGCTCGCTCTGACGGCACTTCTCGGGCCGGCCGCGGCCACCGCGGCTGCGGCCGGCCCCTCCCCCTCCCTCCCGGCCCACGCCCAGGCCCCGGACCACGAGGTGGTGACCCGGCTGGAGCGGTACGCCCACCCGCTGCGCAGCACCGCGCCGGGCGCCCCCGGCGGCGACCTGGCCGCCTTCGCCTCGATGACCGGGGGCGCGTCCATCGTCGGCATCGGCGAGGCGTCGCACGGCTCGAAGGAACTGTTCACCGTGAAGGACCGGCTGTTCCGGCAGCTGGTGGCACGGGAGGGCTTCTCCGCCTACGCCATGGAGATCAGCTGGTCGGCGGCCACCCGCCTGAACACGTACCTCCTCACCGGCGAGGGCGACGTCCGGCAGATCATGCGTGAGGAGTTCCAGGACGGGTACTCCCTGCTCAACACGGAGGAACTCGCCCAGCTGTTCGAGTGGATGCGGAAGCACAACCGCACCGGATCGCACAAGATCCGCGTCGTGGGCATGGACTTCTCCGACGCCGACCCGGAGCAGTACGAGCGCATCCTCACCTGGGCGGAGGCCAACGAACCCGCCGTCCTGCCCGAACTCCGCCGCCGCTACGCCGCTCTGCGCGCCCTGCCCACCGGGGTGGCCGTGCGCATGGCCGCGTACAACGCCCTGCCGCTCGACGGACGGAAGGCGATCGCGAAGGACGCGGAGGCTGCGTACCAGCTGCTGTCCAGGGCCGGGAAGCAGGACCCCTGGGTGCTGCAGGAGGCCCGGATCCTGTCGTACATGGCGACGGAGTACACCACTGACTGGAGCGACCCGGCCCAGGCGAAGGCCGCGAGCCGCCGCCGCGACCGGATCATGGCGGAGACCGCCGTGTGGTGGCAGCGGCAGACCGGCGAGCGGATCGTGGTCTCGGCCCACAACGGGCACGTCTCCTACGAGTCCGCGGTGCCCGAGCACTACCCGGTCACCATGGGTGCGGACCTGCGCGAGCTCGCGGGCCGCGACTATCTCGCCGTCGGAACCTCCTTCCACGGCGGCGACTACCGCGCCCGGACGGCGACGGGCGAGTCGGGAACCTTCAGCGTCGGCCCCGCCGCGCCCGGAAGCAACGAGTACACCCTCGACAAGGTGCGCCACCGCGACTTCTACGTCGATCTGCGCGGGGCCCGCCGCGATCCGGCCGTGGCCGGCTGGCTGGACACGGCGCGCCCCACCTTCGTCGTCCCGGGGCGGTACCCCAACGACCCGACGCCGCCGCTGGCGCTCGGCAGCGCCTTCGACGTCGTCGTGCACCTGCACCGGGTCTCGGCGTCCGTGCCCGTGCCGCCGCCGCACTAGCGAGCACCACGACGCCCGCACCGCTCAGAGCCAGCCGCGCCGGGCCGCCTGGACTCCGGCCTGGAACCGGGTGGTGGCGCCCAGCCTCGCCAGGAGCGTGGAGACCCGGCGCACCACGGTGCGGCGGCCCAGTCCCAGGCGCCGGGCGATGGCGTCGTCCGTGGCACCGCTGGCCATCATGGTGAGGATCTGACGGTCGCGGGCGTCGATCTGCGCGTCGTTCCCCGCCACCGACACGGGAACGGCGAGCCGCCACAGGGACTCGAAGACGTTCGACAGGGCCAGGAACAGGCCGGACGGGCGTATCAGGAGCGAGACGACACCGGAGTGGTCGTCGGCGGCGAGGGTCACGACGGCCAGTTCGTCGTCGCTGATGGCGAGCTTCATGGGCGGGTCGTCCAGGGTCCGGGCCTGCTCGCCGGCCTCGACCATGCGCGCCATGTTGGGTCCCGCGATCGGGTCCTGGCACACCGATCCGTGGTAGATGGTGCGGTAGACGACCCCGGAGGCCATCCGTCTGCGCTGCAGGGCCTCCTGGTCCAGGTAGTGGTCCGAGGTTCCGGAGTACGGCGGCACGTCGATGACCCGGACCTGGTGGCGCGCGGAGTGCTGGAGTTGCCGGCTGACGGCCAGAACGCGCGCGATGTCCTCGACGACCTCCAGCGCGCCGTAATGGCCGGCGTCCTTCCTGGCGAACCGGTAGAGCCGCTCCAGCTCCGCGCCTGCCTGCCGTAACGCCGCCCGCCGGGCGGCCTCGCGCTGCAGCATCGCTTCGACGACCTGGGCCGGCGGTAACGCCTCCCAGGCCCGGCCCCCGGGATCCGTCGTCACGACGATGTCCTCGGCCGCCAGTTCCTCCAGCACCGCCGTCGTGACGGCCTCGTCCAGACCGACGCGGGCCGCCAACGCGCCGACCGGCGCATGCGGATGACCGACCAGGCAGCGGTACACCCGCCCCCGGTCGGAATCAGGGTCCAACACGTCGTGCACGAGGCCCCCTCGCCGTGTGGTACCGGTCGAGCCGGCCGACCCGGGGAGCCTACGGGCGGTTGGCGCACCTGCGCCAGTGGCTCAGGTGCGCCAAGGTCCGCTATGGCATCGGCAGGGGTGCTGCGAGAGATTGTCGGTGCCGGATGAACGTAACCGGTCCCGATGGCAATCAGTCCACCCCAAGGACCCACTGATGAGATCAGTCCTGCCCTCCTGGCTCCTGCGCGCCAAGGCGGCGGCCACCGCCATGGCCGCCGCCGTCCTCATGATGGGCTCGCCTTCCGCACAAGCCGCTGATTCCGCTCCGCCGCCCATGGCCGACGGCTTCGGCCTGACGCAGGCCGGCGCCGCGACGGGCACCGCCACCAACTTCGTGGTCACCGTCAACACCGGCCAGGTCGCCGGACCGCACCGCATCCGGATCCTGCTGCCCAGCGACTACGCGGCCGAGCCGACCAAGCGGTACCCGGTGTTCTACCTGCTGCACGGTGCGTCCGACGACCCGGGCAATCCCTACCTGGCCTACCCCGCCCTCACCGCGTCCAAGTCGATGATCACGGTCATTCCGGACGGGGGCAAGCGGGGCTGGTACACCAACTGGCTCGACCAGAAGACGGCGGCCGGGGCGCAGAACTGGGAGAACTTCCACATCAACCAGGTGATCCCGTTCATCGACGCCAACCTCCGCACCCTGGCCACCAAGCAGGGGCGGGCCGTCGGCGGCATCTCGATGGGCGGCTTCGGCGCGCTGCACTACGCCCAGAACCATCCGGGCCTGTTCAGCCAGGTCGCCTCGTTCTCGGGTGCCAGCGACTTCTCGGTGGACCACCTCGTCATGCGTGCCGCCGTCGTCGCCACGCTCACCAACGTCGGGGCGCCGCTGTGCGGCTCCAGCTCCCCCGACTGCGCCCTCAACTTCGGGCCCACGGTCTCCAGCGACGCGGTCTTCGGCTCTCCGTACCCGGTGCTGAACGCCGACTGGCGCTGGAACGCGGTGGACCCCTCCACGCACATGGGCGTGCTGGCGGGCATGGGCATCGCGCTCTACACCGGCAACGGCGCCGGCAACCCCAGCGACGCCGAGTTCTGGGTGCAGTCCGCGGCGCAGCACGTCAAGGACCGTCTGGACGCCCTCAAGTACCCCTACCACTTCGTCGACTACGGCAACGGCGCCGGCTGGGGCAACGCGTGCAAGGGCGGCCACACGTACGGCTGCTGGGCCCAGGACCTCGTGGACTACGTCCCGCGCCTGGAAGCCGCGTTCGCCGCCGCCTCCTGACCCGTCCGGCCGGACGGCCGTCCGGTCGTCCGGTCGTCCGGTCGCCGGCGGGCCCGGTGCCACGCGCGTCATTCGACGGGCAGGTGTTCCAGGAGCGTGCGGGCAGCGGTCAGCATCAGGCGGCAGACGTGCTCCGGGTCGGCGCCGGCCAGGGGCTCCTGGCGGACGACGACGCGGGTGAGGCCGATGCCGAGGAGCCAGGCGAGGACCAGGGCGGAGCGCACCTCGGCGTCGTCCGCGTCGGTGAGGCCGGCCAGTACGCCGGTGTACTCCTCGGTCAGGCGCCGGTTCGTCCGTGCGGCCTCGTCGTCGCCCCCGACCGAGCGCAGGAAGACTTCCAGGGAGCGGTCCCCGGGCGGCGCGTCGCCGGGTGGCGCGAGGAGGTTCCGCAGGGCGGTCTCCAGCAGTCGCTCGGCCGGCGTCTCCCGGAGCTGCCGGCGTCCGTCCCTCGCCACCACTTCGCCGAAGAGGGCGGTCTTCGAGCCGAAGTAGCGGAAGAGGAGCGCCTGGTTGACGCCGGCACGGGCGGCTATCGCGCGTACGGTCGTCCGGTCGTAGCCGCGTTCGGCGAAGAGCTCCGCCGCCGCCTCGACCAGGGACCGGCGGGTGGCGTCGGCGTCGCGTCGGCGCGCCGGCTTCTGTGTCTTCTCTGCGGTCATCCCGTCACTCCTCACAGGCCGGCCGCGTCACGGCGTCCGAGTCGGCGGCGTTCAGGCGCCGTTGACGTCCTTCCTACCCCGCCCTACGGTCGTTGTAAGCAGGTGCTTACACCGCGACGCGAGGGAAGCAGGGGTCCTGATGTCCACCTCCCACAGCGAGCCCGCCACCTACCCCTTCAACGAACCCATCGGTCTGGCCCTGTCCGGGCGGTACGAGGAGGCGCGCCGCAGTGAGGGGCTGCAACGCGTCCGGCTGCCGTTCGGGGAGCCGGCCTGGCTCGTCACCCGCTACGCGGACGCCAGGCTCGTCCTGGGCGACCGGCGGTTCAGCCGCGCCGCCGCAGCCGGTCACGACGAGCCCCGGCAGTCGCCCGGCCGGTCCGACAGCGGCATCCTCTCCATGGATCCTCCCGACCACACCCGGCTGCGCACGCTGGTGATGAAGGCGTTCACCGTGCAGCGGATGGAGCGGTTGCGCCCCGGCATCCGCACGCTGGCCGAAGGGCTGCTGGACGGCATGGTGGCGGCGGGGCCGCCCGCCGACCTGGTCGAGGACTACGCGCTGCCCATCCCCGTCTCCGTGATCTGCCGTCTGCTGGGGGTTCCCGAAGAGGACCGTCCGCTCTTCCGCAAGTGGAGTGACGACGCGCTGTCCACCAGCTCGCTCACGGCCGAGGAGGCGGACGCCAGCCGGGAGGAGTTGCGCGCGTACATGGCCGGGCTGATCGCCGGGCACCGCGCCCGGCCGGCGGACGACCTGATGACGGCCTTGATCGAGGCCCGTGACAAGGACGACCGGCTGTCGGAGCCGGAGTTGGTCGACCTGTGCGTGGGGGTGCTGGTCGCCGGGCACGAGACCACCGCGACGCAGATCCCCAACTTCGTGTGCACGCTCCTGGACCATCCCGACGCGTTCGCCCGGCTCGGCAGGGATCCCGGTCTCATTCCGGCGGCGGTGGAGGAGTTGCTGCGCTTCGTGCCGTTGGGGATGGCGGCGGCCATGGCGCGCTACGCGACGCAGGACGTCGAGGTGGGCGGTACGTTGGTGCGGGCGGGCGAGCCGGTTCTGGTGTCGGTGGGCTCCGCGAACCGCGATGCGCTGCGCTTCTCCTCTCCCGACTCGCTCGACCTGGGCCGGGAGGGCAATCAGCACCTGGGGTTCGGTCACGGCGTCCACCACTGCCTGGGGGCGTCCCTCGCCCGCGTCGAGCTCCAGGAGGCCCTGCGGGCCCTCGTCCTGCGCCTGCCGGGCATCCGTTTGGCAGGTGACGTCGTCTGGAAGACGGAGATGCTGGTGCGCGGGCCGCGCTCGATGCCGGTGGGGTGGTGAGGGACGGGGCGCCGCCCCGGACTCTGGCAGCATCCCGTGCCGCAGCGGCCCTTCCGGGCAGGGCTGTGACGTGTTCGCGTCACTCTTTGCCGGAGAGCGCCGCCTCGCCCCCCGGCGACGGCCTCCGCGGGCTTTGCGAGACTGCTGCGTATGAACACCGAGAACATGCGTCCCGCCTCCACCACGCATCTACGGGAGGCCGGGCTGCCCACCGTCGACCTGTCGCCCGTCCTGGCGCAGCAGACGCACCCGCTGGTCTTCGCCACTGTCTCCGGGGCGCATCTGTACGGCTTCCCGTCGCGTGACTCGGACGTGGACCTGCGCGGGGTGCACCTGCTGCCGGTCGGCGACCTGATCGGGCTGCGGGACGGCGAGGAGACCCTGACGCGGATGGGTGACCGCGACGGGGTGGAGATGGACCTCGTCACGCACGACCTGCGCAAGTTCGCCCGCCTGCTGCTGCGCCGCAACGGCTACGTCCTGGAGCAGCTGCTGTCGCCGCTCGTGGTGCACACCACGGACGTGCACGCGGAGCTGGCCGCTCTCGCGCCCGGCGTGCTCACCCGTCACCACGCCCACCACTACCGCGGCTTCGCCGCCACCCAGTGGCGGCTCTTCGACAAGCAGCGCGAGCTCAAGCCCCTGCTCTACACCCTGCGGGTGCTCCTCACCGGCATCCACCTCATGCGCAGCGGCGAGGTCGTCGCCCATCTGCCCACCCTGCTCGGACTGGTCGAGGCTCCCGCCTACGTGCCCGACCTCATCACCGCGAAGGCCGCGGCGGAGCACGGGGCGGCCGACGAGCTCGTGGACATGGCCCGCGTGTGCGCCGACGTCGAGGCGCTCCACACGGAACTCGACGAGGCCCAGGCCCTCTCCCCCCTCCCGGACAGCCCGCCCGAGGCGGTGTACGACGCCTTGCACGACCTGGTCGTACGGGCCCGCACGACCGGCCGGGACTAGCCCGCACTCGCCAGTCGGTCCGGATGCCGGCCGGCGGAGGGCTCTTCGAGCCTCTCGGGTTCGGGGAGGGTGCGGAGGAGCAGCCAGGCGAGGGCCGGGAGGGGGATCAGGGGGGTGAGGGCCGTCCGGAGGGAGGTGGCGTCCGCGAGGGCTCCGAGGAGGGGGCTGGCGAGGCCGCCGATGCTGACCGTCAGGCCCAGGGTGACGCCGCCCGCGGTGCCCACGTGGCGGGGCAGGTAGTCCTGGCCGAGGGTGACGTGCAGGGAGAACGGCACGTACAGGCCGGCCGAGGTGAGGGCGACGAACAGGTAGAGCGGCGGGCCGGGGACGAGGACGACTCCCGCGACGGCGATCACGGTCAGGGCGTAGGACCACTGCACGACCGGGATGCGGCCGAAGCGGGTGGCGAGCCTGCCTCCGGCCACGGTGCCCACGGCGCCGCCGAGGTAGAGCACGAACAGCGCGGCCGTGCCGGCGACATCACCGCCTCCGGTCCGCTGGCGCACGTACAGGGAGACGAACGTGCTCAGGCCGACGAAGACGACCGACCGGCACACGACGGCTCCGGACAGCTTGATGAAGGACGGCCAGTCGTCCTTGCCCTCCTTGCCGGCCGCCGCGCCGTTCGCCGCCGGGGCGGTGGCCTTGAGCGTGCGCAGGGCGGCCACGCACAGGGCAGCGCCGGCCAGGGCCGGGACGAACAGCAGCGGGGAGGCGTGCAGTCCGCCGGCTGCGACGACGACGGAGACCGCGAGGGGCGCGGTGGCGAACCCGAGGTTGCCGCCCAGGGAGAACCAGCCCATCGCGGTGTGGCTGCCCCTGCTCGCGACGCGGGCCACGCGCGCGGCCTCGGGGTGGTAGGCGGCGACGCCGATCCCGGACACGGCGACCGCCACCAGGGTGAGGGTGCGGGAGGCGCCGACACCGGCCAGGGCGACGCCGGCTCCGCCGACCAGGGTGCTCACGGGCAGCAGCCAGGGCATGGGCCACTTGTCGGTGAGCGCCCCGAACAGCGGCTGTACGACCGAGGACAGCAGGGTGGCTGCCAGGACGAGGCCGGAGACCGCGGCGTAGGTGTAGTCCCGCTCGGCTACGAAGAAGGGCACCAGGGCGGCCACCGCCCCCTGGTAGACGTCCACACAGGCATGCCCCAGGGACAGCAACACGACGGGTCTGGTACGGGAGTTCCGGTTCATCGGCACCCCTCCATCGTCCGCAGGGGCCGCTTCGGCCTGCTTCCGATAAAGTGCCAACGTATGCCGGACATCCGCCACACTCCGCAGGCTCCCACCAGCACCCGGACGATGGCCGCGGGCGAGAGCATCGACGCGCACCGCCACGACGACCACCAGATCGTCTACGCGGGCTCCGGCGTGCTGGCCGTCACCACCGACGCCGGCACGTGGTTCGCGCCCGGCACCCGTGCCCTGTGGATACCGGCGGGATGCGTCCACGCCCACCGCGCCCACGGTCACCTCGACCTGCACCTGCTCGGCCTGCCCGCCTCCGTCAACCCCCTGGGCCTGGACGCGCCCACCGTCCTGGCCGTCAGTCCCCTGCTGCGCGAACTGATCCTCGCCTCCACCCGCGGCCCCCACGACGACAGCCCCGAGCGCCGCCGCCTGCGCGCCGTCCTGCTCGACCAGCTCCGCGCGTCCCCGCAGCAGCCGTTGCAGCTGCCCTCCCCCACCGACCCGCGCCTGCGGGCGGTCTGCGACCTCCTGCACCACGACCCGGCGGACCCCCGCACCCTTGCCGCCCTCGGCCACCACGTGGGAGCCGCCGAGCGCACCCTCAGCCGTCTCTTCCGCCGCGAACTGGGCATGACCTTCCCCCAGTGGCGCACCCAGCTCCGCCTCTACCACGCGTTGCGGATGCTGGCCGACGACGAGCCGGTCACCGTCGTCGCCCACCGCTGCGGCTGGTCCTCCGCCAGCGCCTTCATCGACGTCTTCCGGCGCGCCTTCGGCTGCACGCCGGGCGCCCACGGCCGCCGCCCCTGACCGATGCCTTCCGCCCCCTCGGCGGGTCCGTGCCGCGCACGTCGGGGTACAGTCGGCGGCGCCGAGGGGGCGGCGGAGGGTCGTGCCCGTGCACGACCAGGGCGCAGCGACCATGACAGGCGATCAGATCACCGGCCGCGTCGGCGAACGCGGCGAGCTCGGCCGGATGCTGACGGAGATACGGGCCGGCTCCGGCCGGGCACTGGTGCTGTGCGGCGAGCCCGGTGCGGGCAAGTCCACGTTGCTGCGGCACGCCGCCGGGGAGGCTGCTCCCGCTCGCGTGCTGTGGGCCACCGGGGTGGAGCCCGAGTCCGGGATGGCGTTCGCCGCTCTGCACCAGCTGCTGCATCCCGTCGCCGGTCTCGTGGAGGCACTGCCGGACGCCCAGCGGCAGGCCGTGCGCACGGTCCTCGGCCTGGCGGAGCCGACGGCCGAGGCGGACCGCTTCCTGGTGTCGGCGGGCGTCCTCTCCCTTCTGGTCGAAGCGGCGGCACCCCAGGGGCTGCTGCTCTGCGTCGTCGACGACTTCCAGTGGGTCGACCAGGCGTCGGCCGACGCCCTGCTGTTCGCCGCGCGCCGGTTCGGCGGTCATGGCGTGGGGCTACTGATCGGCACCCGGGACACCGGCGCGGCCCGGCAGGCCCTGCGCGGTGTGCGGACGCTGGAGATCGGCGGCCTCGACGCCGGGAGTGCGGGCGAGGTGCTGGCCGCCCGTGCCGCGGTGGCGCCGGCGCCGCACGTCGTCGAGCTCGTCACCGCCGCCACGGGCGGCAATCCGCTGGCCCTGCGCGAGACGGCCGCGCTCCTGAGCACCGAGCAGCTGACGGGCCGGGCGCCGCTGCCGGATCCGCTGCCCGCGGGGGACGGCGTCGCAGCGGTCTACGGGGAGCAGGTGGCGCAACTGCCGGAGGCCGTACGCCTCGTCCTGCTGGTCGCCGCGCTGGAAGGGCGGGGTGATCCGCTGTTGATCCGGGAGGCCGCCGGGCGGCTGGGCGCCGGAGCGGACTCCCTGGACGCCGCCGAAGCGGCCGGGGTCATCGACATGCGCCCCGCGCAGATCACCTTCCGTCATCCGTTGCTGCGTTCCGCCGTGCACTCGGGCGCCGCTCCCGCGGCGCGGCGCGCGGTGCACGGTCAGCTGGCAGTGCTGCTGGACGAGCGGGGCGAGTGGGAGCGCGGCGCCCGCCACCGGGCGGAAGCGGCGACCGGACCGGAGGAGGGCGTCGCCGCCGGTCTTGCCGCCGTCGCGGAACGGGCCCGTGCCCGGGGCGGTTACGCGGACGCCGCCCGGACGTGGGCGTGGGCCGCGGAGCTGACCCCGGATCCCGGGACCAGGGCCCGCCGTTTCAAGGACACGGCCGTCGCCGCGTGGCTCGGGGGCCACGCCGGTCAGGCACGCACGGCCCTCGCGGCGGCCCGGGACCTCGCGCGGGAACCCGTGCTGCTGGCCGCCGTCGCACAGCTCGACGGGCGGTTCGAACTGTCCTCGGGTGATGCCGCCGAGGCCCAGCGGGTCTTCCTGGCCGCCGCGGACCGGGTCATGGCCGAGCCCACGGGAGTGGTTCGCGGGACGGTCCTCGGCCTGCTGGCCGACGCGGCCGAGGCCGCCTCCGCCGTGGGCGACACCGGGGCCGCCGTGCACATCGGCCGGCGCGTCGAGGACCTGGGGCGGCTGCACGGGCCCGCGCAGGAGCCGGCGGAAGCGTTCCTCCACGGCGTTCTGGCCGGCATGGGCGCGATGTACGGCGGAGAAGCGGAGCGCGGCGCCCGTCTGCTGAGGGGGGCGCTGGACGGCCTGGCCGACGTCGGCGACGGCGCCGCCGCGTTCGGCGGACAGGCCGCCATGTTGCTGTGGGCGGCCGCGGCCGCCAGCCTCCTCGGCGACAGCGACGCCGCCGGCGACCACGGCGCTCGTGCCGGGCGGGTCGCCCGCGTGTCGGGCATGGTCGGCACCCTGCCCGTCGTCCTGGAGAACGCGGCCACCGCCGAGCGCATGAACAGCGGGTTCGCGCTCAGCGCCGCCCTGTCCGAGGAGGGCCTCGCCCTCGCCCGGGAGACGGGAACCGTCAACTCCGTCGCGGCGCACCTGGCCAACCTGGCCGTCTGCGCCGCCGTGCGCGGCGAGGAGGACGACTGCCGCGGCTTTGCGCACGAGGCGCTGGTCATCGCCATTCCGCACCGGCTGGGCCTGCGGGCCGGCGTGGCCACGTACGCGCTCGGCCTGCTCGACCTCGGTCTCGGCCGCTTCGACCGGGCGCACGAGCGTCTGGCGTCCCTGGCCACGGCGGGACCGGGGACCGGTCATCCCGTGGTCGCGTGGGGCTCGGTGGCGGACCGGGTGGAGGCCGCCGTCGCCGCGGGCGACCTGGCGGCCGCGCGGGAGGGGGCCGGCTTCCTGGAGCAGTGGTCGGCCCGTTCCTCCTCGGCCCGGGCACGGGCGCTGCTCGCCCGGTGCCGGGCTCTCGTGACCGACGACGACACCGCAGCGGCGGCGCTCCTCCAGGAGGCCCTGGAGCTGCTGGCCGAGGACGGCGGCGCCGCCTACGACCGGGCCCGCACCGCGCTCCTGCTCGGCGAGCGGCTGCGCCGCGACCGGCGGGCGGGCGCCGCGCGCCCCCCTCTGCGGCAGGCCGCGGAGACCTTCCACCGGCTGGGGGCCGCGCCCTGGGAGGACCGGGCCCGGAGCGAGCTGCGGGCGGCGGGCGAGTCCGGTGAGCCGACGGGGCCCGATGCCCTGGCGGCCCTCACCTCGCAGGAGTTGCGGATCGCCCGGCTCGTCGCCGACGGCGCGAGCAACAAGGACGTCGCCGCCCGGCTGTTCCTGAGCCCCCGGACCGTCGAGTACCACCTGTACAAGGTCTACCCGAAGCTCGGCATCACCTCCCGCACCGAACTGGCGCGGCTGCTGCAGTGAGGCTCCCGGCCGTGGCCGGTGGCGGCCCCCAGTGATGTCACCAGTGATGTCACCAGTGGTCCTACGGATGGCCCGTGCGGGCGGTCACGGCAGAGTTCTTCCTGTCACCGCGCCCCACGGCAAGGGGACGCAGAAGCAGCAGCAGCAGAGGCAAGGAACGGGACGGGAACGGGTATGACGACCGAAGCACGCATGATCCAGGTGGGCGACGTCGAGCTGTGGACGGAGGAGTTCGGCGATCCGACCCACCCGCCGGTGCTGCTCATCGCGGGCGCGATGAGCCAGGCGGTGCTCTGGCCCGACGAGTTCGTCGGCAGGCTCGCCGCGGCGGGGCACCGGGTGATCCGTTACGACCACCGCGACATGGGCCGCTCGACGGCCCGTGACTTCGAGCAGCACCCCTACACCTGGGCGACCCTCAAGGACGACGCGGTGGGGCTGCTCGACGCGCTCGCCGTCGGTTCGGCGCACCTGGTGGGCCACTCCGCGGGCGGGCTCCTCGCCCAGTGGATCGCCGCCGACCACCCCGGCCGGGTCGACAGCCTCACCGTGGTGGGCTCCTCGCCGCTGGGCCGCCGGGAGGGAGCGGTGATCGTGCGGGCGCTCATGGGAGAGCCGCAGCCCGAGGGCAGCCTGCCGGAGCCGCTCCCGGCGTTCACGGAGTTCTTCCGCAGGGCGGCGGTGAGCCCGCCGCCCGCCACCAGGGCCGAGGCCGTCGACTTCCAGATCGAGGTGGCCCGCGTCCTGCACGGCGACGAGCTGCCCTTCGACGAGGACGCCCAGCGCCGCCTGGAGGAGCGGGTCTTCGACCGCACCCGCGACCCCAGGACCACCGCCAACCACCGGCTCGCCGGGATGGCCGACCTGAACTGCGAGCCCACGGGCGCCCTGGCGCGCGTGACCGCGCCCACGCTCGTCGTCGAGGGGACCGCGGAGCCCGCCAAGCCGGGACACGGCCGGCTCATAGCGGAGGAGATCGCGGGGGCGCGGCTGATGATGGTTCAGGGCATGGGTCACATGCTCACGCCCGGTGCCGTCGCGCAGGTCGCCGACGCGCTGGTGGCCCACATGGCGGGGGCCGGCGCTCGCGCACCGAAGTGAGACGGCAGCCGTGCGCGCCGTCAGTGCGCGGCTGCGCCACGGTCCTTGAACGGAACCGTCAGCCAGGGGCTTTCCGGGTCGGTGGTCAGGGCCCGGTGGGCGGTGAGGACGTCCGCGTACCAGGGGCCGAACTCCTCGTCGTCGAAGTGCAGGCACCGTCCGAGCACGTAGCCGGCGGAGAACTCCTCCCACGAGTCGTACGCGGCCTGCGCGGCGGTGCTCGCGCGCCCGATCGCCGCGTGCATCTCGGCCTCCGTGGCGTACCGGGCTCCCCGGCCCCAGCGGGCCATCTTGGAGGCGCGGCCGATGTCCCAGGCGGCGACCGTGCGGACGTGGCCCCCGGTGGGCAGCAGGCCGTCGGCGCGGAAGCGGGCCTCGTACCGCAGGACCGTGCCGACCAGAGACCGCAGGTGCGCGACGAAGTCGTCGACATCGGGGTCGTGCGTGGGGCTGCCGCTCTCCTGGGCCCGGGCGCGCAGCGTCCGTTCCACGGTGTCGCGCCACTGCTCGGGATCCACCCGGCCGCCGCCCCGCAGGCGCAGGAGTTCGTTGCGGGCCCCGAGGACGAAGTCCCAGTACCAGGGGCTCACCTCCTGGTCGAGCAGCCGCCTCTGGGTGCTCAGCCAGTTCTCGCGGCTGTGCACGCCCCAGCTCTCCGCGATCCGCTCGACCTCCCCCCGGTAGCCCATGCCGTGCCAGTGGAGGGTGTTCCACGCGTCGCCGTTGGTGAAGCACAGGTGTGCCCCGCAGGCCAGGCCGTGCAGCAACGGTCCGGGGGCCGGGGCACCGGTACGGCGCGTGACCACACGGTCCATCAGCGCGTCGGAGGAGAACAGCTCGTGATGGAGGTCCAGCCACACCTCCCGTTCCTCGTCGCTGATCAGGAAGTACTGCTCGCACGGCGTGGCCGCGTTGACGGCGAGGACGTCCACGCCCTCGGGCACGATCTGTTCGAGCGCGCCGAGGGTCGCGTGCTCGTAGACGAGGAACGGATGGGGCCGCGGCAGCAGGCCGGCCGTGTAGACCTGAGCGACGGTGAGCCCGTCGGGCGTCTCGTTGGTCAGCATGGGGCGGGCGTCGTCGCCGGCCGCGCGCGCTTCGTCGAGGCGCACCGGGTAGTAGACGCCCTCGATGGCGAGGGTGCGCAGGTAGGCGTAGGCGTTGTCCGCCCGGCAGAGCTTGTACAGGTACTGCTCCAGGTCGGTGGGCGCCTGCCAGTGGACACCGTCCTCCGGCGCCGGGACGAGCGGGAAGAACTCGTCGTGCATCTCGTCCTCGGCTGCCGTGTGCACGGGGCCGGCTCCTTCCGGTTCACGTCCTGGCGCGTACGTGCTTCAGGACGTCTGCGTGGTGCGGGGTGTTCGTGACGGTCTGCCAGGGGTCAGGCGGGGGGAAGGGCCGGCGCCGACGGCGCGGCGTGCAGGGCGGGATCCTCCGCACCCTGGTCGGCGCGGAGCTGGGCCGTCACCGCGTCGGTGCGGGCGCGCAGCATACGGACGCGCTCTGCGGTGCGCGTTCCCTCCTGGGGGGCTTCCGCGGGCAGCACGGGGACGCCCTGGGCCTGGGCGGTGAGCACGAGGCTGCGCATGACGTCCGCCTCGTGGGCCAGCAGGGCGGTGGTGAACAGGTTGGCACGCAGCGTCTTCTTCATGCCGAGCGGACCCCGGTAGGTGATCTCGCAGGCCACGGCGACGCTCTCCAGCCGCTGTTCGGCCGCCTGCTCCAGCGCGGCCAGCATGACGGAGGCGAGGCCCTCGACGACCTTGGTGACCACCCACTTGCGGCCCGGCAGCGGCGGCAGCAGTTCCCGGACCCGGTCGATCTCGGCGTCCAGTGCCTCCGTGGTCATGGCGCTGAACGCGTCGTGCAGCTGGAGGTGGACCACCTTCGACCACGGAACGTCCTCGCCGTCGAAGCCGACCGACTCGGGGCCGAAGCGCAGGGCGCCGATGCCGTCCAGGGGGCGCAGCGCCTTCGCGGTGAGGGCGGGGATGCGGGGGTGGCGGCAGACGAGGGCGCCCAGCGAGAACTCCCACTCCACGGGGGTGGGCGCGGCGGGCGCGGGCAGGGAGCGGAGCACGGAGACCACCCAGTCGCCGGAGGCGTTGGTGCCGGCGCGCCCCGCGTCGACGCCGCGTTGTACCGCTTGCGCGACGTCCTTGCCGAGTGTGGTGGCCGCCGTGCCCACCGCATCGCCCAGCGTCTTGACCCGCTCGAATATGCCCATGCTTCTGACCTGCTCACCTGCGACGTTCTGATTGGCGGCGACACTCTACCCAGCGTTCGGCCCCTGCTCGTCGTCGGGCACGGGCCGGCCAACTCGCAAGGGAACGGCCTCGGGGCGGCAGCTTCCTTGCGGATGCTGCCGCCCCGAGGGGTGTGGCGTGTGCGGTCTGTGGGCCGGTCAGTACGCGGAGTTGACGTTGTCCATCGAGCCGTACTTGTCGGCCGCGTAATTGCAGGACGCGGTGATGTTGGCGACCGGGTCGTAGATGTCCCAGGACGTGCCCTCGACGTGATACGCCTTGAACGTCGGGTCGATGATCTGCAGCAGACCCTTCGACGGAACGCCATTGACGGCGTTGATGTCCCAGTCGTTGATCGCACGCGGGTTACCGGTCGACTCACGCATGATGTTGCGCTTGATGCCCTCGTAGGAGGCCGGGACGCCCTTGGCATGCAGGATGTCCAGCGACTCCTTGATCCAGCCGTCCAGGTTGTCGGCGTAAGCCTTCTTGGCCGGAGCAGCCGGCTTCGCGGCGGGCTTCACCGGCTTGCGGGCCTCACTACGGCTGGCACGCTCCTGGTCGGCCTTCGCCTGGCCGGCGGCCTTGGCCTTGGCGTCGGTCGTGGCCTGGCCGGCGGCCACGTCCACGGCCTTGGCCAGCTCGTCGTGCTGCGTCACACCGAAGTCCTGGGCGTTCTGCGCGACCGGCTTCACGGCGCCCGTCCGGGCGTCGGCGGCGGTGGCCTGCGGCACCAGCGCGAAGGCGAGGGCGGCGCCCGCCGCGACGGTGAGGCCGGCGGTGGCGGCCTTGTGGGCCTTGGGCAGACGGTTATAGCCAGAGATGGTGGAACGCATGACTGAGCTGAACCTTCCTGTCGGGAGCGTCGCAGTGGCCGTTCGTGGGCGCATAAGAAGAGCGCCGTGTCTCGGTCGACGGCGCCGTGCGACCCGGTAATTGTTAGCGGCGGCGAAAGGCGCTGGCAAAGGTGTGACCTACGGCGGAACGCCGTAATGCGGCGCAGCGCACGAGAGGAATCGCCCCATTCCCGGGCGCGGTTTTCACTATCCCGCTTCGTATGTGATCCGGGCCCCATGAGGGGCCTCACACGGCGGCCTCGAATTCCGTACGGAGAGGAACGGTCCGTCGCCGCCGGTAAGCGCGCGGCGGCTACGGTGGGGCGGGTGATCGCAACGTGGACTGCTGAGGACGCAGGGGTCTTGCGGCTTCCCTCCGGGCGTCTCGTCCGGGGCCGGGGGCTGCGACGGGCGCTTCCGGAGGGGCCGGTGCCCGACTTCGGCGTGTATCTCCTGGGCAGACGGCCCGCCGGCGTCCCCTGGGAGGCGCGGTGGCTGCCCTGGCGGGACTTCTGGCTGCCGAGCCGCCCGGCCGAGGCCCGGGCCGTGCTGGCCGAGGCATGGCGACGGGCCGGGGCCGAGCGGGTCGAGATCGCCTGCGGCGGCGGCCGCGGACGGACGGGGACGGCCTTGGCCTGCCTCGCCGTCCTGGACGGGATCCCTGCAGGTCAAGCGGTGGATTTCGTCCGCCGGCACTACGACCGCCACGCTGTGGAGACGCCCTGGCAGAAACGCTACGTACGGGACTTCGGCGCCCCGCGGACGTGACCGTCCGGCTACCGGGCGCGCGGCCGGACGGACCGCGCGGGGCGGCAGGCTCTCCCGTGCCTCCCGCCCCGCGTCCTGTTCCCTGCCTCTGCCGGACCCGGTCCGGACCTGTCAGACCTGTCAGACCTGTCGGGAAGACCTGTCGGGCAGGTCCTCCCTGACCTCACGCGCCGCCGCGACGAGGTTCGCGAGGGAGGCGCGGACCTCCGGCCAGCCGCGGGTCTTCAGGCCGCAGTCGGGGTTGACCCACAGGCGGTCGGCGGGGATGGCCGCCAGGCCCTTGCGCAGCAGCGCGGCCGCTTCCTGCGCGCCCGGCACGCGCGGCGAGTGGATGTCGTAGACGCCGGGGCCGACCTCGCGCGGGTAGCCGACGGCGGCGAGCTCCCCGGCCACCTGCATGTGGGAGCGGGCGGCCTCCAGGCTGATGACGTCGGCGTCGAGGTCGTCGATGGCCGCCAGGACGTCACCGAACTCGGCGTAGCACATGTGGGTGTGGATCTGGGTGGCGGGCCGGACACCGCCGGTGGCCAGGCGGAACGCCCCGGTCGCCCAGGCCAGGTAGGCCCCGCGGCCGGCTTCCCGCAGCGGGAGCGTCTCGCGCAGCGCCGGCTCGTCGACCTGGATCACGGACGTCCCGGCGGCCTCCAGGTCGCCGACCTCGTCGCGCAGGGCGAGGGCCATCTGACGGGCGGTGTCGGCGAGCGGCTGGTCGTCGCGGACGAACGACCAGGCGAGCATGGTGACGGGACCGGTCAGCATGCCCTTGACGGGGCGGTCGGTGAGCGACTGGGCGTAGCGCGTCCAGCGGACCGTCATCGCCTCCGGGCGGGAGATGTCGCCGACGAGGAGGGGCGGACGGACGTAGCGGGTGCCGTAGGACTGGACCCAGCCGTGCTGGGTGGCCAGGTAGCCGGTGAGCTGCTCGGCGAAGTACTGGACCATGTCGTTGCGTTCGGGCTCGCCGTGCACCAGGACGTCGATGCCGGTCTTCTCCTGGAAGGCGATGACCTCGCGGATCTCGGCCTCGATGCGCTCCTCGTAGGCCGCGGTGCCGGTCCGTCCGGCGCGCAGGTCGGCGCGGGCGGTGCGCAGGTCGGTCGTCTGGGGGAAGGAGCCGATGGTGGTGGTGGGCAGCAGCGGCAGCCGCAGGTGGGCGCGCTGCGCCGCGGCCCGCTCGGGGTAGGGGTGGGAGCGGCGGGCGTCGGCGTCGGTGACGGCTGCGGTGCGGGCCCGTACGGCCGGGTCGTAGGTGATGGGGGAAGTGGCACGGGAGGCCAGGTCGGCGCGGTTGGCGGCGAGTTCGGCGGCGATGGTGTCGGTGCCGTGGGCCAGGCCGCGGGCCAGGGTGACGACCTCCGTGGCCTTCTGCCGGGCGAAGGAGAGCCAGCGGAGGATCTGCGGGTCGATGTCGCGCTCGGCCGTGACGTCGAGGGGGACGTGCAGCAGGGAGCAGGAGGCCGCGACGTCGACCCGGTCGGCGAGGCCGAGGAGGGTGCCCAGGGTGGACAGCGACTTCTCGAAGTCGTCGATCCATACGTTGCGCCCGTTGACGACGCCTGCGACGAGGCGTTTCCCGGGGAGGCCGCCGACGGCGGCGAGGTCGTCGAGGTTGGCGGCGGCGGACCGGGTGAAGTCCAGGGCGAGGCCCTCGACGGGGGCCTTGGCCAGGACCGGCAGGGCGTCGCCGAGGCGGTCGAAGTAGGAGGCGACCAGCAGGCGGGGGCGGTCGGTGAGGCCGCCCAGTTCGCGGTAGGCGCGGGCGGCGGCGTTCAGCTCGGCCGGCGTGCGGTCCTGGACGAGCGCGGGCTCGTCGAGCTGCACCCATTCCGCTCCGGCGGCCCGCAGGTCGGCCAGCACCTCGGCGTACACCGGCAGGAGACGGTCGAGGAGCGTCAGGGGTTCGAAGCCGGCCGCCACGTCGGGCGCGGGCTTGGCCAGCAGGAGGTAGGTGACGGGGCCGACGAGGACCGGGCGGGCGGCCAGGCCGAGGGCCAGGGCCTCCGTGAGCTCGGCGACCTGTTTGCCGGAGTCCGCCGAGAAGACCGTGTCGGGGCCGAGTTCGGGCACCAGGTAGTGGTAGTTGGTGTCGAACCACTTCGTCATCTCCAGCGGCGCCACCTCCTGGGTGCCGCGGGCCATCGCGAAGTAGCCGTCCAGGGCGTCGGCCTCGACGGCCGCGCGGTGCCGGGCGGGGATGGCGCCGACCATGACGCTGGTGTCCAGGACGTGGTCGTAGTACGAGAAGTCGCCGGTGGGCACCTCGTGGATGCCGGCCCCGGCGAGCTGCCGCCAGGTGGCGCGGCGGAGTCCGGCGGCCGTCTCCCGCAGGGCCGCCGCGGTGACGCGGCCCTTCCAGTAGCCTTCGATCGCCTTCTTCAGTTCACGGCCCTGGCCCTGGCGGGGGTAGCCGTGCACGGTGGCCCGTGCTGCCGCGGCTGCGGACTTGGCGGTCATGGAACTCTCCTTCGCGAGCTTCATTCCAGGATCTCGGATCGTCCGGGGCGCGAAGGGATGACGGACCAGGCAGCGACGCGGCCGTCGCGTCCCGCCTGGTGTGCACGCCGACCCGCCCGAGAGGTCACCGGGATGTCCGTGCGCGAACGGTCGCGCACGGGCAGCGGCAGGTCTTCGGACTCGCGGGCGCGTCCGGCCGGGGGCCGGGCACCTACTGGCCGTCGCTTCCCGGCCCGTACGGGCCAGTGCGTATGACGGCGGTCGTTCCCGCTCACCGCTGCGGGGCAGTCCCGGATTCGCACCGGGTTCCCTCTTGCGACGCGCCTGCCTGGCGGGCAGGGCGAACCAGCTGCACCGGCAACACTAGGGGCTGTTCCCCGTGTTCGCACGTGCTGTTCACATGCCGGCCACACGATGTGCGGGGTGGGCGGTGCGGAGCGCGAAGCGGCCGGGGCCGCTTCGCGCTCCGCCTTCCCGTCGCCCGGGCCCCCTCAGGCCCGGCCACCGACCCGGGCCCCTCAGCCCCGGTCGTAGGTGTGGAATCCCCTGGCGGTCGTGCGGCCGAGGTGGGCCGCGCCCTGACCTCTTAGTGGAACTGCTCTTCTTCGGTGGAGCCCGTGAGCGCCGTCGTGGAGGAGGCGGGGTTGACGGCGGTGGAGACGAGGTCGAAGTAGCCGGTGCCGACCTCGCGCTGGTGCTTGACGGCGGTGAAGCCGTGCTGCTGGGCGGCGAACTCGCGCTCCTGCAGGTCGACGTAGGCGGTCATGCCGTGCTCGGCGTAGCCGCGGGCGAGGTCGAACATGCCGTGGTTGAGGGAGTGGAAGCCGGCCAGGGTGATGAACTGGAAGCGGTAGCCCATGGCGCCCAGCTCCCGCTGGAACTTGGCGATCGCGTCGTCGTCCAGGGCTGCCTTCCAGTTGAAGGAGGGCGAGCAGTTGTAGGCCAGCATCTTGCCGGGGTGGCGGGCGTGGAGTGCCTCGGCGAACTCACGGGCCTGCGCCAGGTCCGGGGTGCCGGTCTCCACCCAGATGAGGTCGGCGTACGGGGCGTAGGCCAGGCCGCGTGCGATCACCGGTGCCATGCCGTTGCGCACCCGGTAGAAGCCCTCGGCCGTGCGTTCGCCGGTACAGAACGGTGCGTCGGTCTCGTCGACGTCGCTGGTCAGCAGGTTCGCGGCCAGGGCGTCCGTGCGTGCCACGATCAGCGTGGGCACGTCGGCGATGTCGGCGGCGAGCCGGGCGGCGTTGAGGGTGCGGATGTGCTGGGCGGTGGGCACGAGGACCTTGCCGCCGAGGTGGCCGCACTTCTTCTCGGAGGCCAGCTGGTCCTCGTAGTGGATGCCCGCCGCGCCTGCGGCGATCATCGCCTTGGTGAGTTCGAAGGCGTTGAGCGGTCCGCCGAAGCCGGCTTCGGCGTCGGCGACGATCGGCACCAGCCAGTCGGTGGTGTCGGCGCCGCCCTCGGCGGTGGCGATCTGGTCGGCGCGCAGCAGGGCGTTGTTGATGCGGCGCACCACCTGGGGGACGGAGTTGGCGGGGTAGAGGCTCTGGTCGGGGTAGGTGTGGCCGGCCTGGTTGGCGTCGGCGGCGACCTGCCAGCCGGAGAGGTAGACGGCCTGCAGGCCGGCCTTGACCATCTGCACCGCCTGGCCGCCGGTGAGGGCGCCGAGGGCGTGGACGTAGTCGCGTTCGTGCAGCTGCCGCCACAGGCGTTCGGCACCCCGGCGGGCGAGGGTGTGCTCCTCGCGCACGCTGCCGGACAGGCGGATCACGTCCTGTGCGCCGTAGGTGCGCTCGATGCCCTTCCAGCGGGGGTCGGTCGCCCACCGCCGGGCGAGGTCCTCGGCGGTCGTCCGGGTACCCGTCGCTGCCTGTGCCATGGCTGTCTCCTGGGATCGGGGTGGGAGCAGTGGTCGGGGCTCCGGAGGGGCCTGCCAAGCATGTGAAGGGGCAGGGCATCTCCCTGGGGAGCGCGGCCCGCCGTGCCATCGGTGGTGAGCGGAAGTGGAGAGAACCGGGCCGGCGGGCCGCACTACGACTCTGCCAGTGGCACTGAGTGCCCTCAAGCGTGGCCTTCTGCCAAGTGTTGCGAATCTTCTGCGGGCGTTCTGCCAACTCTGCGAAGCTGGGCGCCGGGTACTCGTGCGCAGGGGCGGACAGGAGTCGACGGTGGGCAGGACGTACGCGGGGACACGGCTGCGGAGGCTGCGGGAGGAGCGGCGGCTCAGCCAGGCGGAGCTGGCCCGTGTCCTGGCCATCTCCCCGAGCTACCTGAACCAGATGGAGCACGACTCCCGTCCGCTGACCGTCCCCGTCCTGCTGCGCCTGACCGAGGCGTTCGGCGTGGACCCCGGCTTCTTCTCCGAGGCCGGCACCACCCGTGTGCTCGCCGATCTGCGCGAGGCGCTCGCCGACGAGATCGCCGCCGCCGAGGTCTCCGCCGCCGACCTGTCCGAGCTCGCCTCCCGGCTGCCGGCCGTCGCCGCGGTCCTGCTCGGTCTGGGGCGGCGCAACCAGGCCCTGACCGAGCGTCTGGCCCAGGCAGCGGAAGGCCGTGCGGGCGCCGCCGACCCGGCCGCGCCGCGCCCGCCGCACGAGGAGATCCGGGAGTTCTTCTACCGCCGCCAGAACTACCTGCACGATCTCGACCTCGCCGCCGAGGAGCTGGCCGACGGCCTCGGCATCCGCCCCGGAGGGGTGCTCGCGGCCCTGTCCGCCCGGCTCACCGAGCGGCACGGCGTGCGGCTGACGACGGGCTCCGATCGCCTGCACCACTACGACCCGATGCGCCGTGTGCTCCACCTGTCCAGCCGTCTGCGGCCCGGGCAACGGGCGTTCCGCATGGCCACGCAGCTCGCCCTGCTCGAATGCGGGCACGAGCTGTCCGCGCTCGCCTCCGAGGACTACCCCGAGGGCTCCACGACCTGGTCGCTCGCGCGGATCGGCATCGCCAGTTACACAGCCGCCGCGCTGATCCTGCCGTACCGGGCCTTCCACGCGGCGGCCGAGGAGATGCGGTACGACGTCGAGCGGCTCACCGACCACTTCGGGCTCGGCTACGAGACCGTCTGCCACCGCCTCAGCACGCTCCAGCGGCCGCGGCTGCGCGGGGTGCCGTTCTCGTTCGTGCGCGTCGACCGCGCCGGCAACATGTCCAAGCGTCAGTCCGCGACCGGATTCCACTTCTCGCGCGCGGGCGGCACGTGCCCCCTGTGGAACGTCTACGAGGCGTTCGCCGCCCCCGGCCGCATCCACGTCCAGGTCGCCGCCATGCCCGACGGGCAGCGGTACCTGTGGACCGCCCGCACCGTGACCCGGCAGCGCGGCGGCTGGGGGGAGCCCGGCAAGACCTTCGCCATCGGTCTGGGCTGCGAGATCCGGCACGCGTCCCGGCTCGTGTACTCCGACGGCCTCGACCTCGGCAACGCCTCCGCGGCCACGCCCATCGGCATGGGCTGCCGCATCTGCGAACGCCTGGACTGCCCGCAGCGGGCCGTGCCCCCGCTCGGCCGCCCGCTCGCCGTCGACGAGAACAGCAGCACGTTCGTGCCGTATCCGGTGGCGGACCGGGACCGTTGACCGCCGGCGGACTCAGCCGCGGCGGCGCCGGACGACGTACGCGGCCGTGACGGCGAGGAGCAGCGGACGACGACGGGCCCGTGGCCTCCGCTCGGGGCGGTGGTCCACGGGCCCGCTGCCGGGCGGTGGCTCCGGGGGCGTCGCCTGCCGGCGACGGCCCCGGAGGCACCTGGGCCGGCCGGGCGGTGTGCTCGTGCCCGGCCGCTTCCGTCAGGTGCGGTAGGCGTAGTAGTTGGCGTCCGGGTAGGACGCGACGATGCTCGCCATCGACTTACGGAAGGTGTTGGTGGAGTGGTAGGTCAGGTAGGGCATGCCCACCCGGCTCCGGTACGTGGTGATCATGGAGTGGTCCTTGGACCCGTCCCGGTCGAAGTCCATCTGGAGGATGTCGCCGACCTCCAGCTGGTACACGTTGGACAGGCTGGTGACGCGCTTGGAGTTCTGCGCGTACCACGACCACTCGTTGGCCCCGACCCAGGAGTCGGACTGACCCTTGGAGTCGTACCACCACTTGGTGTAGTCCGAGGACTTGCCGGCCTCGGGCTTCCAGCCGCCCGCCTTGAGGGCCTGGCTGATGAAGTTGGTGCAGTCCCCGCCCGCGCTGTTGAACTTGCGGTACTCGGGGTTGTAGTTGCGCCAGTACTTCTCCGCGTACGCCGCCATGGCGGCGTAGTTGTAGCCGGAGGTCTGCTTCTTCGGAACCGCCTTGACCGGCCACGTGGTGGCGGCGCGGGCGGCGCTCGGCGTCGAACCGGCGTCGGCGGCCGCGACCTTCGGCGCCGGGGCGTTGACCGCCCGGAGGCCCTGGTCCGCGGACTGGATGCCCGTCAGCTCCCACTTGCCGCCCTTGGCGGCGGAGAAGGTCAGCTCGTGGCGGGCCTTGAAGCCCGTCGTCGTCGGCTCGTCGCCGCGCACCCGCTTGTAGGTCAGCGTGGTGCTCTCGGTCACCTCGACGGTGACGCGGCTGCCCTTGACCTCGGTCTTGTCGACGACGACCTTGGTGTCGGCGGCGCTGTACGCCTCGCCGAGCTTCGCCAGCAGCTTCTTGCGGTCCTGCAGGGACGACACCGCGGTGTCCTCGCTGCGCACGAGACCGGACGACAGGCGCACCTTCTTGCCGGCGCCGGACGGGGCCACCCGGCCCGTGGACCGGTTGTCCACCAGGGCCGACGTGCGGTCCTGCAGGACGGCCTCGGCCATGCGGCCGAAGGACTCCACCGTGCTGCCGTCCACCTTGCGGCCCGGCGTGGCGTCCGCGGAGAAAGCAGGTATGAGGGCAGCCGTGGCGCCCACTGCCAGGACGGACCCGACAGCCGCTCTCAACATCATTTTAGATCTCACGAAGATCCCCTTCATCCCCGGCCCACCACGGGCCAGGGAAACGGAATCCTCGCACACACATTCGTCATGTGAGTACATGTCCGGTTCACGGATCGAACGGCACGTCAGGAGGTCTGCGCACCCCGGCCCCGTACGTCCGGAATGACCACTTCCGCCAGCGGCGGTGGCTCCGTCAGGAGGAGCCGCCGAAGAGCTGGGTCCAGTACGTGCCCGCCCGGCCGCCCGTCGCGTAGCCCACCCCCAGGTGCGTGAAGCCGGGCGTGAGGATGTTGGCGCGGTGGCCGGGGCTGTCCATCCAGCCCCGGACGACCTCGGCGGACGTGCGCTGGCCGCAGGCGATGTTCTCGCCGGTCGCACGGTGCGGGGCGCCGGCGGCCCGCGCCCGGTCCCAGGGCTCGTGCCCTTCGGGAGTGGTGTGGGAGAAGAAGTCACGGCCCGCCATGTCCGCACTGTGCGCCCCGGCCGCCGACGCCAGGCGGCGGTCGGCGGCCAGCGGGGGCAGGCCCGCCACGCGCCGCTCCGCGTTGGTGAGGGCGAGGACCTCCTCCGCCAACCCCTCGGCCCCCGCGGTCGAGTAGGGCTGCGCCCAGAGCACCGTCCAGTACGTCCGGCCCGACCCGCCGTCCACGGCGTGACCGGAACCGATGTGCGTGAACGTCGCGTCATGGAAAGGGGCACGCGACCGGTGACCCGTCAGGCAGTGGTCCACGAACTCGCCGGGGGTGCGCGGGCCCGCGACCAGGTGCTCGTTCAGGAGGAGGTAGGCGTAGCCGCCGGCGGTCACGCGCTGGAAGAGCGAGGGTCCCCCGGGACTCTCGGCGGACAGGTGGCCGGAGGCGGCCATGTGCCGAGCGTGCGCCAGCGCGGCGGCCGTGAGCTTCGCGTCCTCCGTCACCGGCCGCACGCCGGCCCGGGACCGCTCGGCGTTGACCAGGGACAGGACGGGGGACGGGCATGCGGTGCGGCCGGGGCCGGACGGGGCAGGGGACGGTGCGGGGGCGGCCGTCGCCCCCTCGTCCGCGACGTCGACGCCGAAGTCCCGCGCCAGCCCGGCCAGGCCGTCCGCATACCCCTGCCCCAGGGCCCTCACCTTCCATGCGCCGTCGCGCCGGTAGAGCTCGGCGAGCAGCATCACGGTCTCGTCGGTCGCCCGCGGCGGGGCGAACCGGGCCAGGACCCGGCCGCCCGCGTTCGCCACGGTCATGACGGGAGCCGGCAGCGACGCCAGCGGGGTCCGGCCGTCGGCCGGGCTGAGCACCACCGTGACCCGCTCCGCGCCGGGGCGCAGCCGTGCCGGGTCGACCGTGACGGTGTCGCCGTCCAGCCGGGCTCCGGGCACCGAGGGCTGGTTGTAGAACACGAAGTCCTCGTCCCCTGAGGTCCTGCCGCCGCTGCCGGTGACGAGCACCGACACGTCGAACGGCCCGGGCACCCGTATCCACAGTTCGCCCGCGGGCAACGCCCGGTTCCCGCCGGCCACCAGCTCGCTCGTCATGTGGGGAGGAACGCACCGGGCCCGGGGGCCGTTCCGGCCGGGCGTTGCGGTCACCGGGCAGCCGACCCCGGAATGGTATAAATTGCCGCAAAAGACCCTTTGAGAGAGGAGGCGGCATGTCCTCGAAGCGGCGCCGCAAGAAGAAGGCGCGTCGTAAGCACGGGGCCAATCACGGCCGTCGTCCTCAGTGCTGAGCGCGGCCGATTAGGTCGTCCGCGTTCCGTCGGTCGTGGCAGCCGGGCCACGCGCCCGTGTGGGTGGTCATCCCGCTCGGGCTGATCGTCGTCGTCTGCGTCGTCGACATCCTGGCCCCTCCCCACATCCACCTCGGCCCGCTGCTGGTGGCGGCACCCGCGCTCACCGTGGCGTTCGCCGGCGCCCGCCTGACCGCGCTCGTCGGCGCCCTCGCCGTGGCGGCGCAGGTCGTGATCGGTGTGGCGCGAGGGGTGTTGGTCACCGCCAACATCCAGGCGCAGATCGCCGCCCTGGTCCTCGTCTCGGCCCTGCTGGTCGTCCTGTGCCTGGTGCGGGACCGCCGGGAGCAGGAGTTGTACCGGGTCAGGTCGGTCGCCGAGGCCGCCCAGCGCGTCCTCCTCCAGCCGCTGCCCCGCCGCAGCGGCCCGTTGCAGATCGCGGACCTGTACCTGCCCGCCGAGAGCGAGGCGGAGATGGGCGGCGACCTGTACGCGGCCGCGCGCACCGTCATGGGCAGCACGCGGCTGCTCGTCGGGGACGTCCGCGGCAAGGGCCTGCCCGCCATCAGCCACGCCGCCCTGCTCCTGGGCGCCTTCCGGGCCGCCGCCCACCGCCAGGCCACGCTCCCCCGGCTGGCCATCCACCTGGACGGTGCGCTGCGCTGGGACACCGTGCAGTGGCGCACGGACGCGGAGGTGACCGACGAGTCGTTCGCCACCGCCGTCCTGATGGACGTACCCGACGCCGAACCGGTGGTCCACCTCGTCTCGTGCGGCCATCCCCCGCCCCTGCTGCTGCGGCGGCAGCGGGTCATCCCCCTGGAGCCCGAGGTGAGCCACGTGCCCATCGGGCTGGGCACCCTCTCCCCCTTCCCGGACTACGAAGTGACGACGTTCCCCTTCGAACCGGACGACCTGCTGCTCCTCTACACGGACGGCGTCATCGAGTCCCGCAATGCCGAGGGCGAGTTCTTCCCCCTCGCCGAACGGGCGGCCGCGTGGAGCGGCAAGGACCCCGACGAAGTGGTGCGGCTGCTGCGCACGGAGCTGATGGCGCACGTGCGGGGCCGCCTTGAGGACGACGTCGCGGCCGTCGCCCTGCGCCGCCGGCCTGCCTGATGTCTCTGCGCACGTCCGTCAGCTGCCGTGGCGTGCGGGAACCATGGGGGGACCGCAGACGTCAGTCGGGCATGAGGTGCGGAGCCCGCTGTGGCGGAGGCCGCGCCCGGACCCCTCTTCGGCGACGACACGACGGTGCGGACATTGGACTGGTTTCGCAGATACCGCTTGAAACTCTTCTTATTGACGAGCTCCAGCGCGCTCGGCGCGGGGGTCTTCGTGGCCTCGGTCAGGGCCGGTGACCTGTCCGACCCGCACCACACGACCATTCTCTGGGCCGGTGCCGTGATGGCGATGGCCGTGGTGATGGTGGCAGCGTCCGAAACGGCCCTCAACGAACGGGAGAAGGAACAGGCCCGGAAGGAGGTGGCCCGCGCGGCGGGAGCCCTCCGCGCCGCGTACCACCAAACGCTCACGCCGCTCTCGGAGGCCCTCGGCAAGCTCTCCCAGGCCCATGCGGCGGCGTACTCGGCAGCCGTGACCGCGCCACCGCCCGCACTGACGAACGCCCGGAGCGCCCAGAGCCCGCTGATCCTCCAGACAGTGCTCGTCGGAGCCGCCGCCCTCACCGCGGATCTCCAGCCGGGATCGGGCCACCCCGCCGCCCGCAGCGCGTACTACCGCCTCGCCGACCCGGCACGGCACATGTTCACGCTGGAGGACTGGGCAGGCCGTCCCGGGCCGCCCTGCCGGGAGATCAAGGGGGCCGCCGGCAGCCACTTCCTGCACGACGTCCTGGAACCCAGGCAGCCGTACCATGTCGGCAAGGAGACCGGTCTCGTGAGCAAGGTGAACCAGTTCAGCACCACGTACCGGTCCGTCATCGCCGTGCCGGTGGTGGCCGGCCCCCGGGAATTCGGTGTGCTCGTCGTCGACGCGCCCAAGGACACCGATCTCCAGGCCGAGCACGTCCACCTCATGACGGCCCTGGGCGGCCTGCTGGGCGCCACCCTGGCGCTGGCCTAGCGGCACGGACGGAGAAACGGACGCCCTATGATGCGCCGCCGCATACTCGCTCCCGCCTTCCGGCGCCGCCGGGTACGGGAGCCGGACCCGCTCGAAGGCATGAACCACATCGAAGCCACCTACTCCATGACGGACGCCCGGCAGGGCTACGAGCGGGCCGCGCGGGAGGAATTCGACGAGCGGGTCGCCGCTGCGAGCGGATCGTTCGGGTGGGAGAACATCAGTTTGCTGGTGCTGTTCGCCGCCTGTCTGGCCATGACGCTGCTCACCGGCCTCCACCGCATCGGGTGGTGGCCGTACCCGTTCGGTGCGGCCGCCGTGCTGTGTGCGGGACTCGTCGTCCTCAGGTGGCGGCACGCGCGTCGGCCGCGCCGACGGGTCATGACGGATCGTTAGCCGGTGGGCGCCGTCGGCCCGGGCCCCAGGAGTTCCCTGGCGACGATGTAGCCGGAGCCGCCGTTGACGCCGTGGCCGGGCCAGGTCGCGGCGCCGACCATGAACAGGTTCGGGACGACGGTCCGGTGCGAGGGCTGGCCGGGCAGGGGCCTCAGGAGGTAGCTCTGGCTGAGGTCGTGGCTGCCGCCGTAGGGGTCGCCCGGGCCGCAGTTCGGGTTGAACGCGGCCAGGTCGGCCGGGCCGATCACGTGCCGGCCGATGATCGCGTCCGGCAGATTGGGGGCGTGCCGGCCCGCGAGCCCGATCACCCGGTCCGCGAAGGCGTTCTTCACCCCGTCGGTCCAGCCGTCACCGGTCCCGATCTGCCCCGCCGCGTCGCCCCGGAGCCGGAGGGGGACGTCGAGCATCTGCAGCCGCGCGACCGCCGCGCCCGGCGGGCAGCGGGTGGGGTCCACGGCGGAGGGCGCGTCGAAGGAGATGGTCGGTTCGGCGGGGAGGAGCCCCCGGGTGGCCTCACCGACCGAGCGCGACAGCGCGTCGAGGCCGCCGGTGAGGTGCAGTTGTCCGGTGTGGGAAAGGCGTTCGTCCTCGAAGCACGGGGGTTCGGAGAGCGCCAGGTGGATCTGTACGCACCCGCGCCCGTAGCGGTAGGCGCGCGCCTGTCGCCGGATGGCGGGCGGCACCACGCCCTCCTCGTGGGCGAGCAGCTTCAGGTACAGCTGGTCGGGGTTGACGGAGGCGATGACCGTCCGTTGGGCGTGGACCACCTCGCCGTCCGCCGTCCGCACCCCGACGGCGCGGCCCTCCCGCACGATGATCCGGTCGACCCACCGTTCGGTCGCGACGCGTCCGCCGTGCCGCTCGACGAGGGCCACCAGCGCCCGGGCGAGCCGCTCGCTGCCGCCCTCGGGCGTGGGCATGCCGGCCGTGGTCAGCGCGATCAGCACGAGAATGGTCCACAGGGCGCTGTTCGCCTCGTCCGGGCCACGGCCCAGGTGCAGCGCCCAGGGGGCCAGCAGCCCGTGCACGACCGGTGCGGAGAAGTGGTGTTCGAGCAGGTCACGGGCCGTGCGCAGGAACAGCTGCGCGAACGGCGAGAGGTGGCCGTCCTCGTGCATCAGGCCGTGGACGACCTCCGCGGCCCCCGCGCTCGCGAGTTCGGCCGAGAACAGGGCGAACACCGGCCCGGCGTAGGGCGCGAACTCCTCCAGCAGCGCTGCCAGCGCGGCTCCGTCGCCCGGCGCCAGGCGCTCGAACTCGGCGACGTTCTCCTCGGCACCGGTCGACAGCACGGCCGTCGGCGCCCCCGGCATCGAGACGCCGGTGCAGTACCGGGAGGTGCGGTACGTCAGGCCGAGTGCCGTCAGTTCGGGGCCCAGCTCGGCGTAGGCGGGGCCGGAGGTGAACAGGGGGTGGGCCGAGGAGTAGACGTCGTGCCGGAAGCCGGGCACGGTGAGCTCCTCGGTACGGACGAGACCGCCGGGCCGGTCGTTGCCCTCCAGGACGAGGACTCCCCATCCCGCGCGTGCCAGGTACGCGGCCGCGACCAGTGCGTTGTGGCCACTGCCGACCAAAATCGCGTCATATCGCTGCATGAGGGATTCTGGCACCGGAGCCGTCGCGCGGTGAAGGGTGCAGGAGGCGGAGACGGGCCGGTCCCCGCGTCTACGTCCCGTCCGGTGTCAGGGGCTGACGGCCAGCACGACGTAGGCGGCCAGGAGCGAGAGGTGCACCCCGCCCTGGAGCGGGGTGGCGCGGCCCGGGATCACGGTGAGGGTGCCGACGACGAGGGTCAGAGCGAGGAGCACCATGTGGGTCGCGCCGAGGCCGAGCAGGAGCGGTCCCTCCAGCCAGACGGAGGCCGCCGCAACGGCGGGAATGGTCAGGCCGATGCTGGCCATGGCCGAGCCGAGGCCGAGGTTCAGGCTGGTCTGGACGCGGTCGCGGCGGGCGGCGCGCAGGGCGGCGATCGTCTCGGGGAGGAGGACGAGCAGGGCGATGACGACCCCGACGACCGAGGCGGGCAGGCCGGCGGCGGCCACCGCGGACTCGATGGCCGGGGAGACGCCCTTGGCCAGGCCGACCACGGCGATCAGGGCGACCGCGAGCAGCCCGACGCTGGTCAGGGCGGTCCGGGCCGAGGGCGGGTCGGCGTGGTCGTCGGTGTCGATGACCACGCCTTCTGCGGTCACCGGCAGGAAGTAGTCGCGGTGCCGCACGGTCTGGGTCGCGACGAACAGCCCGTAGAGGATCAAGGCGGCCAGAGCCGCGAAGACGAGCTGGGCCGAGGAGAACTGGGGGCCGGGGGTGCTGGTGGTGAAGGTCGGCAGGACGAGGCTGAGCCCGGCCAGCGTCGCCACCGTTCCGAAGGCGGCGGCCGTGCCCTCGGCGTTGAACACGGCGACCCGCCGTCTGAGCGCCCCCACCAGCAGGGACAGGCCGACGATGCCGTTGCACGTGATCATCACGGCGGCGAAGACGGTGTCACGGGCCAGGGAGCTGCTCTTGTCGCCCCCGTCGGCCATCAGCGTCACGATCAGGGCCACTTCGATGACGGTGACCGCGACGGCGAGCACCAGCGATCCGAAGGGCTCGCCGACCCGGTGGGCGATGACCTCCGCGTGGTGCACGGCGGAGAGCACCGCCCCGCCCAGGAGGACGCTCACCAGGGCCACCAGCGCGGCGGACAGGGACTGCCCCCAGGTCAGGGCCAGGACCAGGGCGGCCAGGACCGGCATGACGACGGACCAGTGCAGGCCGGACAGCCGGAACCGAGATCTCATGCGGACAACTTTCGCAGATCACCCGGAAAAGCCCGTTCCTTTCCGGCGCTCGGCGCCCGGTAAAACGCAAGGCGTCAGCGGCCGCGCCTGCGTAGCGTTCCGCCCATGCCAGAACTTCAGCGCCTCCGCCCCGGCCACGCGCCGGCCCTGCTCGCGTTCGAGCGGGAGAACCGCGCCTACTTCGCCGCGACGATTCCCGACCGCGGTGACGACTACTTCGCCCACTTCGACGCGCGGCACGCGGCCCTGCTCGCCGCGCAGGAGGCCGGGCTGGACCACTTCCACGTGCTCGTCGACGGTGACGGTGCCGTGCTGGGACGGGTGAACCTCGTCGACGTGACGGACGGTTCCGCGGAGCTCGGCTACCGGATCGCGGAGAGGGCGAGCGGCCGGGGCCTGGCCACGGCCGCCGTCCTCCGGACGTGCGCCCTCGCCGCCACGGCGTACGGACTCACCACGCTGCGGGCGGTGACGACGCTCGACAACGCCGGATCGCGGGCGGTCCTGAACCGCACGGGATTCATTCCGGGCGACGGGATTCTCCTCGACGGCCGCCCGGGAATGCGTTATGCGCGTGACCTGACCGAACTCCGCGACACCCTCAGCCGTTCGGCGGCTTGATCCAGCCCTTCTTCACCAGCTCGTCGCAGTGCCACTTGGCATAGCCCGGGCTCTCCCCTTTCTTCTTGGCGGCGGCGATGCAGTCCGCGTAGGGAAAGGGCGGCTGGTCGGCGCGCACGTTCGTCTGGGGCCGGGGTGGAGGCGCGGCCTGGGCGGCCGCCACCGGAACGCTCATTCCGACGAGCACGACGGCCCCCGCCAGGGCGATAGTCATACGACGCACAGGGCTTTTCCTCTCCTCGCTCCGAAATACGGCACTGCGGGGACAACTGAACAAGACCGTCCGCCGCCGCACAACGAGCCACGCCCCAAGGCGCTCCAGCCACCGCGCCCTGCGCGGACGACGGCTTGAGCGCCCTGGGGTGCTGAAGGGGAAACGCCGCGTCAGCGACCGGCGGAAAGGGCGCCGGAGCCGGACGTCGGCAGGTCGTAGCCGAGCTGCGCGGTCTTCTCCGCAACGGGCGCCTGGAGCGCGTTGTCCTTGCCGTAGAGGGCCACGGTGGCCTTCGCCGTGGAACCGGGCGGGAAGGCGCCCCCGCCGTTGCCGGTCCACTCGTAGAAGCCGCTGTGCCGGGCCCCGTCGCACTGCAGGTCCTTCTTGGCGCGCACGCCCTTGAGGACGGTGGGCTTGCCGCTGCCCGGGTCGGAGGCGAGCGTCACCTCCAGGTGGTCCGTGGCGGCGGTGCAGGTGTAGTCGAAGGAGACGTCGAGCGAGGCCACGATGCCCTTGCCGAGGAAGATCTTCCTGACGCTCACGGACGGCGCCGCGGCGGCCTTCGCCGCTTCGGCGGCCTTGCGGGCGGCCTCGGCGGCCGACTTCGCAGCGGCTTCGGCGGCGGCCCTGGCGGCGGCGTCGGCGGCCGACTTCGCAGCGGCCCTGGCCGCGGCCTCCGAGGCGGCCTTGGCGGCGTCCTCCGCCGCACGCCGCGCCTCGTCGGCGGACTTCGTACCCGCGCCCCGGTCGCTCTTGGCCACCGGCTCGACGGTCGCCGCGGTCGCCGCGGGTGCCGCGATGCCCAGAGCGACGGCAGCCAGTGCCGAGACTCCGGCTGCACGAAGGGAGGTGCGCTTCACTTACGTACTCCTCAGAACTTCACTCAAAAATATAAGGAAGGAGGCATGCAAAAAGCAGCGATGCATCCGACGTATGCGACCGTGCCCCCACCTCGTCGCATGGAATTCCTGCGCGCGTCACCAAACAGCACTGGATGCGCACGCGCCATCGCAGCTCGGTGACAATTTATCACCTCATCGTCACGGAGAGGCATTTCGGCTGGTGTGATCGCGCCATTCCCTTCGGCGCTTTCCAGCCGGAGGCCGTGCGCGGACCCGCATGCGCCGCCGGCGGCACGCCCTTTATTGCAGGAACCGCAAGAACGTTTGCTCCTCGCGACCGGCCGGGCGCATGGTCGTCGGCAGGAGGTTTTCCCATGAACGATTTCGACTGGGCCGCGATGGCCGACCTGCTGGAACGCGAAGGGGAGGCGCACGGTCCCTACGTGGACCAGGCTCTTGAGCAGCTCCGGCATCTCACCCCGCGGCGGATCCTGGACATCGGCAGCGGGCCGGGGGTCGCCGCCTGCCGGCTGGCGGCGGCGTTCCCACTGGCCGAGGTCACCGCGGTGGACGGCGCGCCGGAGCTGCTGACCCGGGCCACGGAGCGAGCGGAGCGGCTCGGCGTCCGGCTGCGGACCGAGGTGGCCGGGTTCCCCGAGGGGCTCGACGGCCTGGCGCCGGCGGACCTGGTGTGGACGGGGCAGGTCGTGCACCACGTCGGCGACCAGCAGGACGCGCTCGCCCGGCTCGCCGGACTGCTCGAACCGGACGGCGTGCTGGCCGTCGTCGAGGGTGGCCTGCCCGCCCGCTGGCTGCCGCGCGACATCGGGTTCGGGCGTCCCGGGCTGCAGGACCGGCTGGGTGCGGCGATGGCGGAGCGGTTCAGCCGGATGCGGGCCGAGCTGCCCGGTTCGGTGGCGGTGGTCGAGGACTGGGCCGGCATGCTGCGCACCGCGGGGCTCACGGACGTACGGAGCAAGACCTTCCTCGTCGACCGCCCCGCGCCCCTCGACCGGGACGCGCGGCAGTCGGTGCGGCAGATGCTGCAACGGCACCGCACAGTCCTCGACGGAGTGCTGGACGCCGACGACGTGGCGACGATCGAGCGGCTGCTCGACCCGGCCGACCCGGCGGGCGTCGACCGGCGCCCGGACGTGTTCCTGCTGACCGCGAAGACCGTGCACTTCGGGCGCCGGCCCACGGGCTGACGACGCAGGGTGCCACGGCCGCCCGCCGGCCCGCGGGACCGTTCGTACGGGTCCCGCCGGCCGGCGGCCGGCTGTCACCGCGTCCAGCCGGATGGGCGCAGAGGGCCGCGTTTCCCCGGGCCGCGCCGTGGCGCTGCCGCGCAGGAGGGCCGGCCAGGTGCATCCTGACGGTCGAACGCCGGACGGCGAGGGAGTTCCGGCGGCAACCGAGCCAGGAGATGTGCCCCATGGCAGCGTGCGAGGTATGCGGGAACGACTACGACATGGCCTTCGAAGTACGTGCCGCGGGAGCCGTGCACGTCTTCGACAGCTTCGAGTGCGCCGTCCACAAGATGGCACCGGTCTGCGACAACTGCGGCTGTCGCATCCTCGGTCACGGTCACGAGACCGACGGCATGTTCTTCTGCGGCGCCCACTGCGCCCGTGTGAAGGGCTACACGGAGCTCGTCGACCACTCCTGACGCCCCGGCACTCCCCCGCTGCGGCTGCCGCACCCGCCGAGTAGACAGTGTCTACGCCCTCCTGGTAGACACTGTCCATGACACATGAGACGTCGCTGCGCGAGCGGCTGGTCGATGCCGGGGTGGAGCTGGTGATGACCAGCGGCACCGCTGCGCTGGGGCTGCGCGAGATCGCCCGGCAGGCGGGGGTGTCGCACGGGGCGCCGCGCCGGTACTTCCCCACGCATCAGGCCCTGCTCTCCGCGATCGCCCGCCGCGGCTTCGCGGACCTCCAGGCCCGTTTCGCGGCCGCGACCGCCGGCACGGCGTCGCCGCGCGGCCGGCTCCATGCGCTCGGCCGGGCGTACCTCGGCTACGCCCTGGAGCACCGCGGCATGTTCGAGCTGATGTTCCGTCATGAGCTGCTCACGAGCGGGCAGGAGGAGCCGGGCCGGCCGCGGCTCAGGGAGTCGACGCTTCCGTTGTTCGAGCACATGGCCGGGCTCATCGCCGCCTACCGGGCCGAGCGGACGGCCCCGGACCGGCCGGGCGCGCCGGGGGGCTCCCTGCCGCCGGCGTCCGTCACGGCCGCCGCTCTCTGGGCCAACCTGCACGGCATCGCCCAGTTGTGGGCGTGGGGCAGTCTGCAACTGGTCCTCGGCTCCGCGCCGTCGGCGGCCGGGACGCCGGACGGCGACGGGCTCGACCAGCTCGACCAGCTCGACCGGCTCGTCGCGGCGGCTCTCGACGCCCACCTCGGCCGGGACGTCGCATGACCACGACCGTACGGCGCCGCCTCGCGCTCGCGGCGAGCGTGGCCGGCGCGATGATCGTCGCGCTGGACGGCACGGTGCTGTCCGTGGCCCAGCCCAGCCTGCAGCGCGACCTCGGCGTCGGTGTGGCACAGGTCCAGTGGACCAGCACCGCCTACCTGCTCACGGTGGCCGCGTTCCTCGTCATCGCGGGGCGGCTCGGCGACCGTTACGGGCACCCGCGGATGCTGTGCATCGGCGTGCTCGGCTTCGGGGCCGCCTCGGCGGGCATCGCGCTCGCCCCCGGGGCGGGGTGGGTGATCGGCCTGCGGGCCCTGCAGGGGGGGTTCGGCGCCCTCCTCCAGCCGGCGACCCTCGCCCTGCTGAGGCTCGCCTACCCCGCGGAGCAGCTCGGCAGGCCGGTCGCCATCCGGACGAGCGCGATCGGAGTGGCCGCGGCGGCCGGCCCGGTGCTCGGGGGCGTCCTGGTGGCGCAGTTCGGCTGGCGGGCGGTCTTCGTGATCAACGTTCCGGTGGCGCTGCTCATCGCCGGGCTGACGCTGGCCGTCCGTACGCCCGCACCGGCGCGGACCGTCTCCCAGCGGCTCGACGCCGTCGGCGCGGCCCTCCTCGCGACCGTGCTCGCCGCGCTGGTCCACACCCTGGCCGGGGTACCCGCGCAGGGGTGGACGGGCCTGCCGACGCTGCTCGGAGGCGCCGTCGTCGTGGGTGTGGCCGCGGTGCTCGTCGTGCACGAACGGCGTGCGGAGCACCCCGTCGTGCCGCCCGTCGTGGCGCGTTCCGTCCCCGTGACGGCGTCGATGACGCTCCTGCTGTGCACGAGCGGCGGGATGTTCGGGGCGCTGTTCGTGGGCACGTTCCTGCTGCAGGACGTCATCGGGCTCGACCCGTTCACCACCGGCCTGTGGGTGCTGCCGCTGACCGCGCTCATGGTGCTCGGTGCGCCCGTGGCGGCCGCCGCGCTGCGCCGGTTCGGGCCGCGTCCCACCGCGCTCGGCGGCACGGGCCTCATGGTCGCCGGCATCGCGAGCCTCTCACGGCTCGGTCCGGGCAGTACGCCGGCGGTCACCGGCGTGGCGTTCGCCGTGCTCGGTGCGGGGTTCGCCGCCGTGATGGTCACCGCGACGGGAACCGTCGTCGGTGAGGCGCCCGCCGGGTACGCGGGGGTCGTCGGCGGGCTCAAGCAGACGGCGATGAACGTCGGCCCGACGCTCGGCATCGCCGTCGCGGCAGGTCTGATGCTGCTGACCCCTGACGGTCCGGCGCCCGCACCGGCCACGGGGGCGACGCCTGCGACGACGTTGCTGGTCCTGGCCGGACTCGCCGCCCTGGGCCTGCTGCCGGCGTCGCTGCTGCCCCGGCGGCCCGTCCCCGGGGGCCGGGACGCACGGCCGGCGACGGGCGAGGGTGGCGTGGACGACCAGCAGGATGGAGCCCCGGTCGCAGACCGTGGTAAAGGTGCGGTGGCGTGACAGCATGGCGGACAGGCCCGGGCGGCATTGCGCCGCACCGGGCCCGTCCGTTCCCCGTCTCGCCGGGTGCCGTCCTGCGTCCGCGTCAGCCGATGGGCTCGCGGTCGTGGTGCCGGCTGATGTTCTTCTCCAGCAGGGCCAGTGACTCGGCGACCCCCACGCTGTCCGCGGTGTGCTGCGGCAGACGGCCGTCCGCGCTCTTCAGCTCCTTCAGGGCACGGTCGATGGCGGTCTGGGCGGCGAACAGGCAAGGGGTGCTGTAGATGGCGACGTTCACGCCCAGGTCGCCCAGCTCGGTGAGCGAGAGCCGCGGCGACCTGCCGCCCGCGATCTGGTTGAAGAGCAACGGCTTGTCGCCGATGACCCTGCGCACCTTGGTGATCCACTCGACGCTGCGCACGCCGTCGACGAGGATCACGTCCGCGTCCGTCGCCGCCAGCGCCTTGGCGCGCCGCAGGATCTCGTCCTCCTCGGTCGCGTCGGTGCGGGCGACGACGAGCAGGTCCCGGCGCGTCGCCAGGACCATGTTCAGCTTTTCGAGGTACTCCTCCAGCGGCAGGACCTGCTTGCCGTCGACGTGTCCGCAGCGGCGCGGGCGCTTCTGGTCCTCCAGGATGACGCCCGAGGCGCCGATGGCTTCGAGGTGCCGCACGACGTGGCAGGCGGTCTCGGGGTCGACGTAGCCGTCGTCGATGTCCACGAGCAGGTGCTGGCGCGGGAAGGCCAGGCGCAACCGCTGGACGAACGCGACGATGTCGGGCCAGGCGATGAAGCCGATGTCGGGTAAGCCGTAGTGGGAAGCGGCGAATCCGAAGCCGGAGACGAACATGCCGTCGTAGTGCTGGGCGGACACGGAGGCGGAGAACATGTCGAAGACGCCGATCAGGGGTGTCGTTCCCGGTCCCTCGACGGCGGCACGTAGCCGTTGCGCGTGACTCATGGGTATCCTCCTGGGCACTGGTCTGCGGTGGGTTCGTCCTTGCCGACCTGTCGCCTGCGAAGCTCGGTCGGCAGTCCTTTCCTGGTGTGCCGTGGGCCGGTTCGCCGGGGGGCGGCCGCCCCGTTTCACGGGGCGGTGCGCTCCCGGACGTGCACTTCTCTTCGCTCTGACGCCGTACCGCGGCATGCCGTTCCGAGGCAGAGGTACACCTCACCGGCCGGAGCGCTGCAGCATCATCCGCCGCTCGCGCCGACGGCCGATCATCTGGCTGGAGGCTACCAAGAGATGGTCACGCGAAAACCAAGCATTGACAAAAGGCCCTGCACAGCGGCACATTCGCGCCGCGTCCCGAGCGGCTGGAACGGACGGGTCGCACGACGGACGACAGCTTCGCGCACGGGCTCATCGCGTGCCGGGCGGCACGCCGAGGGGGCCGTCCACCTCCGGTGTTGCCGGCGTGCGCGCCGCACGTCCGTTCTCTGTTCGCACACGCCGGCGCGCCGGACGGACGGCGCGACCCCGTACGCACACCCGTGACGCGGAAGGCTTGCTTCTATCGGTGGGCCCGTGGGCGTTCGCCGTCCACGCGCACCGGCTTCCTCCGGCAACGCAGCGGCCCCGGGCACGTCCTCCGCTCGGCTTCGCGAGGGGTGACGGGTCCGGGGCCGGTCGTCCGGTCGGGGTGGTCGTCCGGTCAGACGAGGGAGCCTGCGGGCTGCGGCTCGGGAGCCTCGGCCACGGGGCCGGGGGCCGCGTCGAGCACGGGGTCCGGGTCGGGGAGCCCCGTGCGGTGGGCCTGGACGCCGGCGCGTACCGCCCAGAAGTAGAAGGCCACCGCCGACAGGCCGACGAGCGCCGTGTCGAGGCCGCCCGGGATCACTCCGTGACCGCCGAACTCGGTGCTGCCGAGGGCGGACAGCAGTGCCGTCCACAGCAGGAACCCGACCATCCACCAGGCCGGTGCGAACTGCCGGCGCAGGCTCGTCTCGCCCCGGCGGCGCAGTACGACGGCGGCGATGGGCACCGAGACCAGGGTGAGCAGGGCGACCTTGCCGGTGTTGGGCCACTTCGACCAGAACAGGGCGCAGGCCGCGAAGGCGAAGGTGACCGGGCAGAGCACCTTCGCCGCGGGCAGGCGGAAGGGGCGGGGCAGGTCCGGCTTGGTCTGCCGGAAGACGCCGACCGCGATGGGGCCCATGAGGTAGGAGACGACCATGGCGGCGGAGACGACGCTGGCCAGGGCCTCCCAGCTGTGGCCGATGGTGAGGAGGAGCAGGACGGAGAAGCCCAGGTTCAGCCACATGGCCGGGCGGGCGACGCCGTAGCGGGGGTGCACCTCGGCGATCTTCTTGGGGAAGAAGCCGGTCTCGGCGAGGTTCTGGGCCAGGTACGCGGAGGACGCCACGTTGCCGATGTTGGCGCCGTTCGGCGAGATGAAGGCGCCGAACTGGAGCATCGTGACGACCCAGTGCAGCATCAGCAGCTTGGCGAGGTCGGCGAAGGGCGACGCGAAGTTGATACCGCTCCACCCACCGGCCTCCGCGAGCCGCTCCGGGGGCACGGCGCCGAGGAAGGCCACCTGCAGGGCCAGGTAGATGAGCAGACCGAGGGAGAGCGCGCCGACGAGGGCTCGGGGGATGGCGCGGCCGGGGTCCTTGGCGGCACCGCCGAGGTTGACGACGGCCTGGAAGCCGTTGAAGGCGAAGACGACGCCGGAGGCGGAGACCGCGGTGAGCACGGCCGACCAGCCGTTGGGGGCGAAGCCGCCGTGGTCGGTGAAGTTGCCGGTGTGGAAGCCGGAGGCGATGAGCGCGGCGACGGCGAGGACCGGGATCGCGAACTTGACCAGGGTCAGGAGGTTGTTGGCGCGCGCCAGCAGGGCGACCGACCAGTAGCAGGCCAGCCACAGGGCGCACGTCAGGACCAGGGCCGTCGCCAGGCCGGTGCCGGTGAGACTGCCGTCGGACACCAGTCCGCGGGCCCAGCCGAAGCTCCACGAGGCCATGTACTGGGTGCCCGCGATGGCCTCGATCGGGATCAGGGAGGCGGTCGCGATCCACACCGCCCATCCGGTGATGAAGCCGAGCACCGGGCCGTGCGAGATGGAGCCGAACCTGGCCATGGCGCCCGGGAGCGGGTAGGCGGCACCGACCTCGGCGTACGACATGGCGATCATGCCGATGAAGACGGCGCCGATCACCCAGGCGACCAGGGAGGCGGGGCCGGCGACCTGGGCCGCCTGCCCGGCCCCGAAGAGCCAGCCGGAGCCGAAGATGGACCCCAGCCCGATCATGATCAGGGCGAAGAGACTGAGGCCCTTTCGATTGGCCGCGCTCATGTCCACGATGTGCTTTCCGTTCTGCCGGGAGACAAAGACTGGAAGCCGCCACCTGCCGGATCGAGCGAAGAGCAACCGCCTGCACTGCACACCGGCACCAGCCTCATCGGCTTTGCCGGAACGGCCACCGGGAGCGGACACCGGGCATGGCCGAGGATGCAAGAGCGACGCCGGACATAGTACGACAACCCGCAGAAATGGCTGAAATCGCACCTGCCGCCATCCACCCTGGGCGTCGGGCCGTCGCCGCCGGCTCGAAGATCTCTTCACCCTACAACGATGCGCGGGCCGCTCCGGCCGCGGCGTCAGCTCAGCGGCTTGTCGAGCACCGCCTTGCGGTGGCTGAACGTCTCGATCGAGTAGCGCCCGTGGTAGCTGCCCATGCCGCTCTCGCCGACGCCGCCGAACGGCAGGTCGGAGACCGTGAGGTGGGCCAGCGGCAGGCCGAACCCGAGGCCGCCGGAGGAGGTTTCGGACGCCAGGCGCCGCCGGGTGGCCTCGGAGCCGGTGAAGGCGTAGAGCGCCAGCGGCTTGTCGCGGTCGTTGATGAAGGCGATGGCCTCGTCCAGGTCGCGGACCGTGACGATGGGCAGGACGGGACCGAAGATCTCCTCCTGCATGACGGGCGCCCCGGGGTCGACGTCGGCGAGAACGGTCGGGGCGATGTACTTCGTGGCGCGGTCGCTGCCGCCGCCGGTGACCAGGCGCCCGGAGCCGAGCAGGGCGGTCAGCCGGTCGAAGTGACGCTCGTTGACGATCCGCCCGTAGGACCCGGACGCGGCGGGGTCGGGTCCGTACAGCGCTTCGACGGCGCGCATCAGCGCGGGCTCCAGGGCGCGGGCGGTCTCCACGTCGGTGAGCACGTAGTCGGGCGCCACGCAGGTCTGGCCGGCGTTGAGGAACTTGCCGGCCGCCAGCCGCTCCGCGACGACGGCCGGGTCGGTGTCGCGGTCGACGAAGACGGGCGACTTGCCGCCCAGCTCCAGGGTCACCGGGGTGAGGTGCCGGGCGGCGGCGGTCATGACGATGCGGCCGACCGCACCGTTGCCCGTGTAGAAGATGTGGTCGAAGCGCTCGGCGAGCAGGGCGGTGGTCTCGGGGACGCCGCCCTCCACGACGGCCACCGCATCGGTGTCGAGGTAGCGGGGCAGAAGACCGGCGAGCGCGGCCGAGGTGGCCGGCGCCAGCTCGCTGGGCTTGGCCACGACCGCGTTGCCGGCCGCCAGGGCCCCCACCATCGGAGCGAGCAGCAACTGCGCCGGGTAGTTCCAGGGCGCGATGACCAGGACGACACCGAGCGGGTCGTACTGGGTCCAGGCCGCGGCCTCGCCGAGGTGGGGCGGGACGGGGGCCGGTTCGGGGCGCAGCCAGGCGTCGAGGTGGTCGAGGGTGTGATCGATCTCGCGGAGGATGAAGTCGATCTCGGTCCGGAACGCTTCGTATGCGCTCTTGCCCAGGTCCTCGTGGAGGGCGGCGACGAGGGCCGCGTCGTTCTCGGTGAGCATCGCGCGCAGCCGGCGCAGCTGAGCGGTGCGCCAGGCGGTGGGCTTGGTGCGGCCCGTCCGGAAGGTGGCGCGCAGGCGGGCCACGACGTCGGCGGGCTGCTCGGCGGTGGGGTGGGGCATGGTCCCTCGATTGCGGGTGCGGGGCGGACGACGGTTTACTTGATAGCCTCAAGCAACTGCTTCGATGTAAATACCAACAGTTAAAAATGTCAAGTAATCGCCGACCCGCCGCTCGGCGCACGAGAAAGCGGCCCTGCCGGTGCCGGCAGGGCCGCATACGTGACTCCCGGCCGGCCGGTCCGTCAGCCGGCCGGCCACTCGGCCTGGCAGCCGGTCAGAGGATCCCCACCGCCCGGAAGGCCGAGCGCACCGCCTGAACGCCGTTCCGGTGGGTGACCACCTTGTCGCGGACGAGGATCCTCGCCTGGGCGCTGATCACGGTCGCCGCGTCCGGGAACGTGGCGGTGGGCCAGAGGTTCAGCAGGCCCTGGAACCAGATCAGGCCGGCCTCGTCGGCGCCTATCTCCGCGGCCGTGAGGTAGAAGGCCCGGTTCGGGATGCCGCTGTTGCGGTGGACGCCCTGGTTGTCCAGAGGGCCCGCGTAGTAGTCCTGCATGTGTGCGGGCTGCGGGTCCCTGCCCATGAGGGGGTTGTCGTACGCGGTGCCGGGGTGGGCCATCGACCGCAGCGCCTCCCCGTACAGGCCCGGCGCCATGATCTCGTCGCCGATCAGCCAGTTGGCGCTCTGCGCGGTCAGCCCCTGGGAATGCTGGTCGGCCAGGCTGCCGAAGACGTCGGCGAAGTGCTCGTTCAACGCCCCGGACTGGCCGTTGTACTCCAGGTTCGCGGTGTGCTCGACCACGCCGTGGGCCAGTTCGTGGCCCATCACCTCGCGGGACTGGCTGAAGTCGGTGAAGATCTCCCCGTCCCCGGTCCCCAGGACGATGTGGGAGCCGTCCCAGAAGGCGTTGTCGAAGTTCTCCCCGTAGTTCACATAGGCGTCGATGTCCATGCCGAGGTCGTCCAGGCTGTTGCGCCTGAGGACCTTGCTGTAGTAGTCCAGCACCGCTCCGACGCTGTCGTACGCCGCATCCGCGCTCGTGGGCTGGCCGACAGGGGGGTCGCCCTCTCCCCGGACCTTCCGGGCGGCGTCGAAGTCGACGCCCCGGTCGCAGTCGAAGATCACGCGCCGCGCCTGGCCCTCCTGTGCGGCGGTCAGCGCGACGAGGTCGACGACCGCACGCCTCCTCTGGTCGCGGAGCTGCTTACTGGCCGCCGCGGTCAAGGTCGCCGGATGGGGCTTGGCGTCGCTCACCGCGGTGACCTTGGCGATGTGATCGAGAATGTGCGGCGGGACGAAGAGGCACCTGCAGGGGCTCCTGTTCCCGATCCTGATCGACATGATCCGCATCCCTTCTGTGCTGCCTGCACTGCCCCGAGGGACCCCTCTACCAGCTCAGCACCACTGCGCCACCCGGGACAGGCGGGCGGCATGGGTTCGCGGCGGGCGGGGGGCCGGACCCCTCTTGACCAGCGTGGACGCGGAGAGGAGCGCGAGGGCATTAGGCCGAACGGGTGAGGCGTTGCGGCTTGCCGGGGCGCGGAAGGAAGGCTGCGGCCCCGGCCCAGGGGCCGGCCGGGGCCGAACGGGGCGTCCGAGGGGAGCGGACCACCCGTACGGGCACACCACGCGGGTCGACGAGGAGGCCGTCGGCCCCTGCGCTGTGCCAAGTGCAGTAAATATATTTACCGCCGAGTACGCAAGGGTATGAAAAATTTCATGCAGCTCGGGGCCTGAAAACGTCCCGGCCGGGACGGCTTGGGTGGGCGGCCGTCAGTCCAGGAAGAAGGCGTGCTGCTCCGCCGCCTGCTCGTACTTCTCCAGGCGCAGCTGGGTGCGCTCGGGGTCCGCGTCGGCCATGGCCTGGAGGATCGCCGCGGAGAGCACTCCGGGCGCCGCGTAGGAGTCGAAGACGAGGCGGGAGCCGGTGCCGGCCGTGAACGCCACGTCGGCCTCCTCCACGAGCGGCCCCAGCGTGACGTCGGTGATCAGGGCGACGCGCAGCCCCGTGCTGCGGGCGGCCCGGATGGCGGCCAGCGTCTCGTTGGCGTGCCGCGGCATCGCGAACGCCAGCACCCACGTGCCGCCCGCCTCCCGCGCCTGGAGCAGCGCGTCGTAGGCCACGGTGCCCCCGCGGGAGACGAGGCGGACGTCGGGGTGGATGCGCTTCGCCGCATAGGCGACGTACTCGGCCAGCGAGACGGAGATCCGCAGGCCCAGGATCGTCAGCGGAACGGACCGGGCGAGCTCGCGGCCGAGGTCGAGTACCCGGTCGGTGTCGGCGAACACCCTGCGCAGGCTCTCCAGGTTGGCGATCTCGGCGTCGACGGCCGCCTGCAGCTCGTTGCTGCGGTCCGCCTGCCCCGTCCCCGGGGAGCCGGCCACCGCCCTCAGGGCGATGGGCTGCAGCGCCTCGCGCAGGGCGGGGTAGCCGGTGAAGCCGAGGGAGGTCGCGAAGCGGGTCACGGACGGCTGGCTCACCCCGACGCGCTCGGCGAGGTCCGTGATCGACAGGAACGCGGCCTCGGTGAGGTGGTCGGTGATGTACTGCGCGATGCGCCGTTGTGCGGGGGACAGCCGGTGGCCGCCGAACAACGCACGGACCTTGTCCGCGGGGGCGGGCTCCGTCTCCGGAGAGCGCCTTCCCGGAGTGATCGCAGACGCCTGTGCACGTGCCCGCTGCCCTGATCGCACCGGTGGGCCTCCTTCTCGCCTTTCCCGCTCAACATAGCTCACCGGCCATGGCGGCCAGGGGCGAACGTCCCTGGCCGGGGGGCGGCTCCCGCCGGGGTCAGCCGAGCTCCTTCTGGAAGTGGAAGGCGGCGATGGCCATCCGCTCGCGCAGGTAGAAGCGGTGGGCGTCCGTGCGGTGCGTGGCGGAGTCGAGGGTGAAGAGGTGGCAGCCGGTCTCGCGCGCGTGGTCCTGCAGGTACGTCAGGAGGTGGTGGCCGACGCCGGTCGAGCGCGCGTCGGAGGCGGTGACGAGATCGTCGACGTACAGCGAGCGCACCGTGCTGGTGTTGACGACCACGCGCCAGCCCGCCGCGCCCACGCACCGGCCGTCGTCGTCGTACGCGGCCGTGAAGCGCAGGCCCAGGCCGTGCCCCTCGTCGTAGATCTCGCGGAAGAGGTCCTCGGTGAGGTGCGGGCGCAGTTCGCGCAGGACGGGGAGGAGGTCGGACAGGAGCCGTGCGTCGCCGGGAGCCAGGTCGATGATCTTCATGCGGGGCACTCTAGGGGTTGCCCCGTCTTTTCGCTGTGACGCATCTGGCGTCACGGCATGACGACGTCACGGCCGGTCCGGGGTGTGACCGGGTTGCGCTCAGCGCAGTTGCATGCCGATGACGCAGGTGTCGTCGTCGGTGTCGGCGCTGCTGCGGGACAGCAGCTTGTCCAGGCGCTGTTCGAGGGTGTCGGTGGAGCAGTCGCCGGTCGTCAGGAGCTGGCGCTGCGCGTCGTGCAGCGAACGGTCCTTGCACTCGATGAGCCCGTCCGTGTACATGAGCAGGACGTCCTCCGGTTCCAGTTGGAGCCGGCTCTCCTCGTACCGCGTCTCGGGCACCGCGCCGAGGAGGAGGCCCTTGATGAGCGGGAGGGCGTCCGCGTGGCCCCGGCGGATCAGCACCGGCGGCAGGTGCCCGGCCCTCGCCCAGCTCAGGACGCGGCTCGCGGGGTCGTAGAGGCCGCAGACGGCGGTGGCGGTGACGCGTTCGGTGAGGTGGAACGTCACCACGTTCAGCCAGGCGAGGAGTTGGGCCGGGCCGGCGCCGGTCGCGGCGAGGCCGCGCAGGGCGTTGCGGAGGACGACCATGTCCGTGGCCGCGTCGATGCCGTGTCCGGCGACGTCCCCGACGCACAGCAGGGTCTGCCCGGTGGGCAGGGTGGCGACGTCGTACCAGTCGCCGCCCACGAGGTGGTCCTTCTCCGCGGGGCGGTAGCGCACCGCGATGTGCAGGTGCGGGGTGTCCATCGGGCCGCGCGCGGGCGGCATGATGGCGTGCTGCAGTTGCAGCGTCAGGCGGTTGCGCTCGGCGGCCTGCTGTTCGGTGTGGGCGAGCTGGTCCCTGGTGGCGGCCAGGGCGACCTCGGTCCAGTGCTGGGCGGAGATGTCCTGGTAGGCGCCCCGCACGGCGAGCAGCCGGCCGGCTGCGTCGAGGACGGGCTCGCCGACGATGCGGATGTGCCGGGCGATGCCGTCGGGCCTGCGCAGCCGGAAGTCGGTGGAGGCGGGGCGGCGGTGGTGCAGGAGGGTGCGCAGGAACCGGCCGATGGTCGCGGAGTCGTCGGGGTGGGCGAAGGCCGGCAGCTGTTCGAGGGGCACGGGCCGCGCGGTGGAGGGCAGTCCGTAGAAGGAGAACAGCTGCTGGTTCCAGGTGATCTCGCCGGTCGTGGTGCTCTCCTCGAAACCGCCGATGCGGCCGAGGCGCTGGGCGTGCTGCAGGAGGTTGGCGAGCCGTACCGCCTCGTCCTCGACCCGCCAGACGAGCAGCAGGCAGGTGCCGTGGCGGCTGATGCTGATGTCGGCGAGGGAGGTGACCGGTATCTGGTGGTCGACGACGGTGGTGAGGGTGATGCGCTCGGCCCGGAACGGTTCACCGGTGGCGTGGACGCGCTCGATCGTGTGGAACAGTCCCTCGTGGCCCGCGGCCATCGGGTACGCCTCCAGCAGCAGGGCACCGGTGACCGCGCCCGCGGGCCGGCCGAGGGGGTCCACGAAGTGACGGTTGACGTGGTGGATGCGGAAGTCGCCGAGCCTGCCGTGTGCGTCGAGGGCCGGGAGCAGGACGAGGGCGGGGTCACGGATGCCGTCGGCGAGGTCGACGAGCTCTCCGACGCCGCCGGCCGCGCAGGGCTGCAGGGCGGGGCAGGGACCGGCCGCGGCGGGTGAGGAGTGTTCGAGGGTGTGCGCGCACAGCTCGGCGAGGGCTTCGAGCTGGCGCCGGATCTGCGGAGACTGCGAGGGCAGGGGGCGGGGCCAGCAGATCTCCAGCACGCCCAGGATGCGCCCGCCGGCTTCGGCGGGGACGGCCACGCGGCCGCCGTCGGGGAGTTCGCGGTGTCCGACGGACGGCAGGCAGGCGTCCTTGAGCACCGGGAAGGACACCTGGCGCCGCTCGGTGAGGGCGCGCCGGGCGGGGGTGGCCACGGCGGGAGGCACGTAGTGCCAGCGTGCTGCTTCCTCCGCCGGAAGTCCGGCGCATCCCGCCAGGGCGAGGGAGGCGTCGGTCCGCGCGGCCCACACGGCGACGGCGACCGCGCCCAACGGGGCGAGGGCGTGGGCCAGCAGTGATTCGGCGACCGCCTGGGTGTCATCGGCGGCGAGCGCGCCGCTCTCGGCGGTGCGCAGCCGGACCGCCACGGACGGGACCGCGGTGGCTCCTCGTCCCGTCGCCCGGGCAGTCGTCCCGCCGGCCGTTCCGCCGGCCGTCCTTCCGGCCGTTCCGTCGGCCGCGGGCGGGACGGCGCCGACGTCGGCGATGAAGCTCGCGGTCACCTCGGCGAGGCGGTCGTGGGCGGCCTGGCTGATGATGTCGGCGGCCAGTTCCAGGCGGGTGACGCCGGCCCGGGCTGACAGGGAGGCCAGCTGACGGTCCGCCTGCACCGGGCCGCACCGCAGGCGTTCGACCAGGATGCCCTTGGCCATTTCGATGAGGGCCCGGCCGTCCGCCGCCGCGTGGGCCTCGCGCACTTCACGGCGCAGCCGGTCGACGGTGTCGGCCAGCCGGCCCAGGGCCGAGGCGGTGCCCCCGGAACCGCCCGGGCCGCCGCCTCCCGCCGGGCCGTCGGGGCCGCCGGGCCGGGCCCGTTCGTCGTCGGGGGCCGCGTTGCTCCGCTGCTCGCTGCGCTCGGGCTGTCGGGGGGTGACCACGTGGCTGCTCCTCGTCGTGGCGACGGTGTCGGCCCGGGGCGGGTACCCCGAACGACCCGTAGGGCGGAGGGTCTACACGTTCAGCGAGCGGTGGATGCAGGCGATCAGGTCGTCGGCGTCGAGGGGTTTGGTGATGTAGGCGCTCGCCCCGGAGGCCAGTGCCTTCTCCCGGTCTCCGGGCATGGCCTTGGCCGTGACGGCCACGACCGGCAGGTCCGCGTGGCGGGGCATGGCCCGGATGGCGGCCGTGGCCGTGTAGCCGTCCATTTCCGGCATCATCACGTCCATCAGCACGATGTCGGTCTCCGGGTGCCGCTGCAGGGTCTCGATGCCGGTGCGGCCGTTCTCCGCGTGCAGGACGCGCATGCCCTGCAGTTCGAGGATCCCGGTGAGCGCGTAGACGTTGCGGGCGTCGTCGTCGACGACGAGCACGGTCCGCCCGGCCAGGTCACCGCCTTCCGCCGGCGGCCCGGCCTGTGCGGCGGTGTCCTCGCGGACCGGGGGCAGGACTTCGCCGGGGCCGCCGGCGGACAGGTGCAAGGTGATGCGTTCGCGCAGTCCGTCGAGGCTGGAGAGCAGTTCGACCGGCCGGTTGGCGGCGTGCTCCCGGAAGGCTCGTTCCCGGGCGGCGTCCAGGCGGTGGCCGTTGTGCGCCAGGACGGGGACGCTGCTCAGCGCGGGATCGCCGTCCATGGCCTCCAGGAGGCGCAGGGCCGCCCCGGTCGGCATGCCGGCCTCCAGCACCACGCAGTGACACGGTCCGGTGGCGAGCGAGGCCGCCGCCTCCTGGGCGTTGACGGCCGTGACGACCTCGGCCGTGACGATCGCGGTCGGGACGACCTCGGTCGGGACGGCTTCGACCGGTACGGTCCGGCCGGGTGTCCGTGTCCGCCGGCTGTCGGCGAGGTCGGCCACGGCGCTCTCGGCGACCAGGGACAGCAGGCCGCGCGGGCGTTCCTCCATCACCAGCACCCTGCGGCGGGCGGGCACGGGAGCGGTGGTGAGGGCGGCCGGTGCGTCCGTGCCGTCGGCGTCCACGGCTTGCTCGGGGCCGCCCGTCTGCGGTGCGGTGCTCCTCTCCTGGAAGTCCGGGCGGGCGACGGGCAGGTAGAGGGTGAAGGTGCTGCCCTGCCCGAGGGTGCTGCGGGCCGTGACGGCGCCGCCGAGCAGGTAGGCGATCTCGCGGCTGATGGACAGGCCCAGCCCCGTCCCGCCGTAGGTGCGGCTGGTGGTGCCGTCCGACTGCTGGAAGGCGCCGAAGACGGTCTCCAGCTGGTGTTCGGCTATGCCGATGCCGGTGTCCTTCACCTCGAAGGCGATGACGGGTCCGCCGCGGTGGACGGGGTCGGGCAGCTGCGCCTCGCCGACGGGAACGATCCGCAGCTCGACGCCGCCCTCCTCGGTGAACTTGACGGCGTTGGAGAGCAGGTTGCGCAGGACCTGCCGCAGCCGGGAGTCGTCGGTGAGGACGTCGGCCGGCAGCCCGGGTCCCGTGGTGATCCGGAAGTCCAGGCCCTTCTGTGCCGTCATGGGGCGGAAGGTGGCCTCGACGTACTCCAGCAGGTGGCGCAGCGGGACCCGTTCGGGCGTGATGTCCATCTTGCCGGCCTCGACCTTCGACAGGTCGAGGATGTCGTTGATCAGCTGCAGCAGGTCGGAACCGGCGGAGTGGATGATGCCGGCGTATTCGACCTGCTTGGCGGTGAGGTTCCTGGTGGGGTTCTGGGCCAGCAACTGGGCCAGAATGAGCAGGCTGTTGAGCGGGGTCCGCAGTTCGTGGCTCATGTTGGCCAGGAACTCCGACTTGTACGTGGAGGCCAGGGACAGCTGCTGGGCCCGCTCCTCCAGTTCCTGGCGGGCCTGCTCGATCTCCAGGTTCTTGTGCTCGATGTCGCGGTTCTGGGAGGCGAGCAGCGCCGCCTTCTCCTCCAGCTCGGCGTTGGAGCGCTGGAGTTCGTCCTGCTGGACCTGGAGCTCCTCCGAGCGGGCGCGCAGCTCCGCGGCGAGGCGCTGGGACTCGGCGAGCAGCTCGTCGGTGCGGGCGTTGGCCAGGATGGTGTTGACGTTGACGCCGACGTTCTCCATCAGCTGGTCGAGGAAGTCGCGGTGTACAGGCGTGAACGCTGTCACCGAGGCCAGCTCGATGACGCCCAGCACCTGGTCCTCGGCGACGATGGGCAGCACGATCAGGCTGGCCGGGTCGGCGCGGCCCAGCCCCGAGCCGATGGTGACGTAGCCGGCCGGCAGCCCGTCGACGACGATGGTGCGCCGGCTGCGGGCGGCCTGGCCGACCAGCGTACGCCCCATGGGGATGCAGGGCGGGCGTTCGGCGTCGTCGGGGTAGCCGTAGGAGCCGATGAGGCGGAGGACGGTGCCGGTCGCGTCCTCCTCGACGAGGTGGAAGGCGCCGTACTGGGCGTCGACGAGGGGCGTGAGCTCGTCCATGATCAGCTCGGCGACCGCGGCGAGGTCGCGGTGGCCCTGCATGAGTCCGGAGACGCGGGCCAGGTTGGACTTGAGCCAGTCCTGTTCCTGGTTGGCGCGGGTGGTCTCGCGCAGCGACCCGACCATGGAGTTGATGTTGTCCTTGAGCTCGGCCACCTCGCCCGAGGCGTCGACGGTGATGGACCGGGTCAGGTCCCCCTCGGCGACGGCGCTCGCGACCTCCGCGATGGCCCGTACCTGGCGGGTCAGGTTGCCGGCCAGCTCGTTGACGTTGTCGGTCAGCCGCTTCCAGGTGCCGGAGACGCCCTCGACCTCGGCCTGGCCGCCGAGCCGGCCCTCGCTGCCGACCTCGCGGGCCACGCGGGTGACTTCGGAGGCGAAGGCGGAGAGCTGGTCGACCATCGTGTTGATGGTCTCCTTCAGCTCCAGGATCTCGCCGCGGGCGTCGACGTCGATCTTCTTCGACAGGTCTCCCCTGGCGACGGCCGTGGTCACCTGGGCGATGTTGCGCACCTGGTTGGTCAGGTTGTTCGCCATCGAGTTGACGTGGTCGGTGAGGTCCTTCCAGGTGCCCGCGACGTTGGGCACCCGGGCCTGGCCTCCGAGGATGCCCTCGGTGCCCACCTCACGTGCCACGCGCGTCACTTCGTCGGCGAACGCGGACAGGGTGTCCACCATGACGTTGATGACCCCGGCGAGCGCGGCGACCTCGCCCTTCGCCTCGACGGTGATCTTCTGCGAGAGGTCGCCGCGGGCCACGGCCGTGGCGACCTGGGCGATGGAACGCACCTGGCCGGTGAGGTTGGAGGCCATGACGTTGACGTTGTCCGTCAGGTCCCGCCACGTGCCCGAGACGCCCTTGACGTCGGCCTGACCGCCCAGGATGCCCTCGCTGCCGACCTCGCGGGCCACGCGCGTGACTTCGGAGGTGAACAGCGACAGCTGGTCGACCATCCCGTTGAAGACGGTGGCTATCTCCCCGAGCAGCCCTTCGCCGCCGTCCGGCAGCCGGATCCCGAAGTCCCCGTCGCGCACGGCGGTCAGTCCCGCCAGCAGTTGCCGCAGTTCCGGCTCCACGGGATCGCCGGCGGCGCGGGACGTCCCTCCGCGGGGCCCGGGCAAGCAGTCGTCCAGCGTGCTGTCGCTCATGTACCAGCCTCGTTCCGCTCGTCCGACCCACGGTGAAGAGGAAAGGCGCCCACACGCACCGGCCCGTCACATCGGTGCCGGCCAACGGACGGGGGCCCGGACCGACCGGTACGACATACGCCGTTGCGAGGCTATCGCAGGTGAACCCACCCGGCGCGATCCCTTGGCACGAGCGGCAGATGACGTTCGGCGAGCCATGGACCGGCAACACGGCAAGCGGGCCATCGGACACGCCCGTGACACCACCTGCGATATCGTGAAGCACGCGAGCAGCCGACGCCTGGAGGACCCGTGAGCACCAACCTGCCGTGGACCATCGACAGCATCGCGCACGCCCTCCCCCACCCCGAGCTCCGCGCCACCTTCATGCGCGAAGCCACCTTCACGGACGTCCGCAACCTGCCGGGCATCCTCGACCGTTGGGTCCGGTTCATCGAGGACTTCGAAGCCGGCCGGGACCGAGTCGAGCACCTGCGGACGCTGGTCCGGGAGAACGGCCGGCTTCCCGAGACCTACACCGCTGATCTCATCGCCGTGAGTGAGGGCGAGCTCCGTGCCGCCGCCGACCACGGCAGCCGAGGTGCCGCGTGACCCATCGGCTCCACATCGACCCGAGCCTCCACGCCACCTACAAGAGCCTCCCCGACGACGCTCGCCGCGACCTCGCCGTCTGTCTGCTCGACGCCCTCGCCGACCCCATCGCCCACTCCGCCCCGTACGGCATGGACGACGGCGTCTTCCGCACCATCGCCCACGGCCACACTGCCGGCGTCATCCTCATCGGCGACGACACCATCACGCTGGTTCAGATCAACTGCGTGGGCTGAACCCCGAGACACATGAAGGCCACCGCCCACGCTCCGGGCGGGGGCCTTCTTTCACATCAGGACTTCGACGCTGCGATGTCGCGTCCTTCGGCGCGACTGCTCCTTGTGTTGTCCGTTGGAGCTTGCACCAAATGGATGAATGCCGGGAGCCTCAACTGTTGATCGGGATGATCTTGTTGCAAATCTGGTAAGCCAGTAGCTGCGGGTTCGACTTACTCAGAAGCCCTATCGAGACCGCTACCTGACAGTAGTAGTTGAGGAGACTGCGGGCACTCGGGTATCCCGCGAGACATTGAATCTTCGTGAGGATCGGCTTCCCCGCACAAGGATCTGGTGCTGCCGGTGCTGCGTGCGCCGACATAGGCGCGAACAGGCAGACTGACACGGCCAGAGCCAAGCCGAGGAAGACGCCGATCAGCCGCTTGGCACGCATAATGATCGCCACCAAGGGGTGAGGGCGATATGGCCAGTGGCCCGAAAGGGCCATTTTATCCTTTCTTCCGGGATACGCGAACTCATCGGATTTGTCGACCTGGGCAGCTCACTGTGAGAACTTCCGCTAACGATGGGCGGAGACTTCGCCATCAGCCCGGTCAACGAACTGCGGCACGCCCACCGGGGCCACCAGCCCTTGAGCAGCATCTAGAACCGCGGCCACCAGCGGCAGGTCGAGCGACCCCGGCGACAGGTCCGCGTACCGACCGTCCACCGCCTCGAAACCCAGCACATTCCAGCCGTCAGCCTCGACCTGCCACAGCAGGCGAGGACTCGCCTACGTCACCAGCGTGTTGACCGCAACCTCCCTTGCCTGCGCCGCCCGGCCACGCTCATCGCCCACCGGCACGCCCTTCACGAACACCCGGCCCGCCGCGGTCCGCAACACCGCAGTGAACGAGCAGGTGGTCCCATGCGGCACGACCTCAACCGCCACCACGGGTCCCGCCTCTGCCACCACAGCCGCCCGCACACCTGCCGGCAACCCCGCCCAGTCAGTACGCACCACGCCTCCCCGACACAAAAACGGGGGCCGCAACCGCGACCCCCGCCATGACCCACAGCGGACCACTGCCCTTTCTGCGTCGCACCGCACTTCGAGCAACGCGCCTTACCGCTCCACTCACACCAATCGTGGTCACACTCCGCCATCGCACTCACCCTCTTCCACAGCCCGAACGACCCCGGCTCCCCGACGGGCCGGGAAACTTTGACAAGACCGCCCCACCAGCCAGCCGTCGTGTACACGACCGGGCCCGGCGACACCCCGCGGGCTGATTACCAGCCCACTCATACCTACGACCACCAGCAAAACGGCCAGCGAATCCCTGACCCCGGCAAGATCGAACCGGCAAGCTGCCTCAGATGGGGGTCACCTACGAACCAAGCGAAAGCGACACCACCGCACCGTCACCGCACTGCCCCGATTGCACATCCCTCCAAGACCTGCACCAGACCCAGCACCACCGGTACGTCCTGCTTGAGCACCAACGCCAGCTGCCAGCCCGGTGGACCGTCCTGTCCGACGGCACAGCCATCAACAGCGCAGGACCCGAAGCCGCCTACTGCCGCATCCCGCACGCGATCGTCTGCCCCTGCGGCAAACCGCCCGGCAACGACACACCCGCACTCAAAGCCCTCTGGGAGTACAACTCCGGCCTGACAGCACACTTCAATCCGCCCACAGCCGAAGCCGGCTGAACCCTGCAGCCGGGGCAGCCTTCCGCCGCCCCGGCCCCCCAGCAAGGCCCTCACCCCATCCGCCGCCGCAGCACCCGCAGAGAGTCCACGAACGCCTGTGCCTGCGCGATGAGGGCGTCCGCCTCGGCCGCCGACAAGTCGATGTCCGTCTCGCCCTGTACGCAGAGCCGCGTCTCACCCAGCTCGGCGCCCTCGTCCGACCAGACCAGCTCCGCACGCAGCGCGCTAGATCGCTACATCAAACTGTAAGAAACTGCAGCGAACGCTCGACTTCCCCCCTTTCCGCCCCCTCACCCCGCCGGCGCACCCGCTGTCGCGGGTCCCTCCCGGCCGCCCGGGTGGCGGTGGCGCCAGGTCCAGAAGACGGTGCAGGAGACGGCGGACCAGGCCGCCAGGACCGCGAAGGGGAAGACGTGCTGGTGGCCGCCGAAGTAGACGGCCGTGTGCTGGGCGTTGATGGAGGCGCCAGGGGGGAGCCAGCGGCCGATCTCGCCGAGGAGTGAGGGCAGCAGGGGCCAGGAGACCGCGCCGCCGGAGGAGGGGTTGCCCAGCAGGACCAGCAGGCCCCACGTGGGCAGCATCGCCCACCGCCCGATCAGGGTGTTGAACATGGTGAAGACCATGCCCGACGTGAACATCGTCAGGGCCAGGATCAGCCAGGACTCCGCGAACGGCAGACGCAGCGCGCCCAGTCCCCAGTCGACGACCGCCGCGATGGTGAATCCGCCCAGCAGTGCGTAGCCGGCGGTGCAGGCGATGCGTTCGGCCGGGTTGAGTTCGCGGGCGTGGACGCTGAGCTGGATGGCACCGACGAAGCCGACGATCACTGCGGCGAGGGTGAGGTAGAAGAGGGCGAGGCCGCGCGGGTCGCCTTCCTGCAGGGGGGTGACGTCCCGCACGGTCACCGGCACGCCCATGGCCTTGCCGACGCGGGGCGCCGTCTCGGCGAGCAGCTGGGCGACGGTGGCGCCGGAGGCACCGGAGACGTCCAGTTCGGCCGTGCCGGGGCGTTCCTGGAGGATGGCGTAGACCCGCTGCTCGTCCACCGCGTTCCGGGCGGCCTCGTACGTGTCGTAGTGGTGCAGTGTCAGCTCGGCCCCGAGCGCCTCTTCCATGCCCTGGACGAATTCCGCCCGCTTGACCTCGGATGCCGGCACGCCGGTGACAGCGGTGGGGACGCTGTGCGGCGTCGGATTGGCCATGGCGTAGGTGTACGAGCCGGCGAAGAGGCCGGCGGCCGCGGCCACGATGAGGACGAGCACCGTGGCCGGGAAGAACGGCGAGTGGCGGAAGGCCCTCCACCGCTCACCGGCACGGGGCCGCCTGCCGGCGGAGGCAGGGGCGGAGGACGTCCGGGCGCCGGAGCCGGGGCCGTCGCCGTCGCTCGTTCCACCCATACGAGCACCATAAGCAGCCGGGGAGGATGTCGCAGATCATGGCAGGCAGCCGCCGGCCGGGTCACCGGCGCGGGCGCGGCGAGCTCCGGACGCCGGCGTCCCCGGGGCGGGGGATCGCTCCGCCCCGCTGCACCAGCAGGGCGCCCAGCGCGGTGCGCCGGTGCAGGACCGCGCGTCCGGCGCGGGCCGTGCTGATCAGGCCCGCGCCGCGCAGGGCCGTGGCATGGGCGGAAACGGTGGCGTTGCTGACGCCCAGCCGGCGGGCGAGCCCACTGGTGGTGTGCTCGTCCACGAGCAGGATCAGCATGTCGAGACGGGTGCGCCCGAGGACCCCGGCCAACGCCTCCTCGGTGCCACCGGCACCACCCGCCCCGGCCGGGGAGAGCGGCAGGCCCGGACCGGCCGCATAGGTGACGTGGAGGGGGCGGCCCGGCAGGTCGGCGACGAGGGGGTGGCCGGTCCAGTGGAAGGTGGGGACGAGCACCAGCCCGCGGCCGCACAGCCTGACGTCCCGTTCCCCGGGTCCCTCGACCTCCCACACGCCGTCGTGGAGCCGGCTGCCGGGCGCGAGTGCGGCGAGCGCGGCGCCGATGCCGTGCTCGGCGGTCACCAGCGCATGGCGGGCGAACTCCTTGTGGTGCAGGTCCTGCACCAGGGGCCACACGGGGCGCAGGATCGTCTCGAACGCCGTCTGCTGCGCGCGGCGCAGGACGTGCCAGGCGTCGGCGTCCCCGCGGTGCAGGCCGCGGATCCACAGCGGGGCCGGTGCCGCACGACGGGCGTACACGCGCTCGATTTCGGCGCGGACCAGGTCCGGGGGCGACGCCCGGACGATGTCCAGCCCCTCCGTCAGCGTGTCGCTGAACACGTCGATGAACGCCGGGGCCTCGTGCGCGGGAACGAGGTCCGCCAGCGGGTCCACGGCGGCCGGCAGGGTCCGGAGCAGCCGCTGTCTCCAGCGGCCGTAGAGCAGCTCGTCATCACGGACGCACATCTTCAGCAGGGCCGTGTTCAGCTCCTGCAGCGGCGCCGGCCGGGGCGCGAACCGGACGCCGGCGAGGTCCGCTGCCGTGAAGTGGATCCGGATCACTACGCTCCCTGACGGCCCCGCACCATCGTTTCGGCCAGGGCCTCAACCTTCGCCCGCGCTCCCCGCCCCGCGCCAGCATTCAGGTCATGCCCCCGTCATTCAAGGCAGGGGCCACCGGCAGGCGCAAGGACCGGCGTCACACAGCCACACACGTCACACAGCCACAAGGGGAGAGTCATGCATCGAATGGTCGATCGGCGCACCGTCACCAAGTCCGCCGTCGCAGCGGCCGCGCTGCTGTTCACGGGCGCCGGCGCCGCGCAGGCCCGGGCAGCGGGCGGGGCGGGCCCCGCCGGTGCCGTCACCCTGCGGCTGCCGGCGCCGACCGGCCCCCACCGGATCGGTGTCACCACGCTGCACCTGGTCGACCGCTCCCGGCGCGACCCCTGGGAGAGCGCCATCCCCGTCCGCGAGGTGATGACCACCGTCTTCTACCCGGCCCGGTCCGTCCAGGGCTGTCCGGTCGCCCGTCAGATGACCGCCGACGCCGCCCGGTCGTTCGTGGAGTCCGGCCACGCAGTGCACCGGGAGGTGCCGGGGACCGGCGTGGACTGGGCGGCCACCGCGACCCACGCGCACACGAACGCACCCGCACAGGCCGTTCGACGCCCCGTCCTGCTGTACAGCCCGGGCGGCGGCGATCCCCGCACGCTGGGCACCGGGCTCGCCGAAGAGCTGGCGAGCCGCGGGTACGTGGTGGTGACCATCGATCACCCCGGTGACGCCAGTGAGGTGGACTTCCCCACCGCGACGGCCCACCGGGAGAAGCTGCGCCCCACCGTCCTGCGCGGAGCGCCCACACCGGAGTTCTTCCGCACCATGATCAGCACACGGATCGCGGACACCCGCTTCGTCCTGGACCGGCTCGAAGCGCTGGCGGCCGGGCACAACCCCGACGCGGAGGGCCGGCCGTTGCCGCCGGGCCTCGGCCGGGCGCTCGACCTGCGGCGCGTGGGCGTGTACGGCCACTCGGCGGGTGGCACGACCGCCGCGGAAGTCCTGTACGAGGACCGCCGCGTCCGCGCGGCGGTCGACCTGGAGGGGTACCTCGACTACCCGCCGGACGCGTCCGGCCGGGAAGGGGAGCTGTTCCCGGTCGCCCGCGACGGGGTGGACCGGCCGCTCCTGCTGCTGGGGACCGACGGCTTCCGTGACGAGCGGTTCAACCGCTCCTGGTCGGCCATGCTCGCCCACCCCCGGGGGCGCACCCGCCGGGGACGGCTCCGCAACGCCACGCACTGGGTGTTCACCGACTACGCCGCCCTGGCGCCCCAGTTGCAGGCCGCCGGGCTGATGACGGCCGGGGACCGGGGCACACTGGTCGGGGCGATCGATCCCGCCACCTCGGTGCCCTCGGTGCGCGGTTGCGTCCACTCCTTCTTCGCCCGGCACCTGCCGTCGCACTGACCACCCGTCCCTCCCCGGATCTCATCCGCCCGCCGGAGCCCCCCTCTTCCGGCCCGCTGCAGAAATTCGCTCCGCAGGGGAATGAGGAACCGGCTGACGGGCAGAAGCCGGACCGACAGCAGAGCAAAGGAGGGGTGTGCGCGTGACCACCACACATGCGACGCGGTCGGCAAGGACCGAGAGGACCAGCACACGGGGCGAGGCGGGGACGGAGACCGGCGTGCTGCCGGAGATCGCGGACCCGGCCGGCCTCGACCCGCGGGACGCCCGGTCCCTGACCAAGCTGTTCCTGGACCGGCTGACGGTTCTTGAGGAGGGAACGCACGAATACCAGTACGTGCGCAACACCCTCATAGAGATGAACCTGTCGCTCGTCCGCTTCGTCGCCGGCCGCTTCCGGTCACGTGCCGAACAGATGGAGGACATCGTCCAGGTCGGCACCATCGGCCTCATCAAGGCGATCGACCGCTTCGACCTGACGCGGGAGGTGGAGTTCACCACCTTCGCCATCCCCTACGTCACCGGCGAGATCAAGCGCTTCTTCCGCGACACCAGCTGGGCCGTCCACGTGCCCCGGCGGCTGCAGGAGCTGCGGGTCGAGCTGGCCAGGGCGACCGACGAGCTCTCCAGCCGCCTCGGCCGCTCCCCCAGCGTCAAGGAGCTGGCCGAGGTGATGGACCTCTCCGAGGAGGAGATCGTCGAGGCCCAGATCGCCAGCAACGGTTACCGGGCCAACTCCCTGGACATGCCCACCGACGAGGACGCACCGCAGCGCGGCCGCACCGGCGCGCGCCCCTGGTCCGACCGCATCGGGACGACCGACGAGAACCTGGAGAAGGTCGAGAACATCCAGGTCCTCAAGCAGCTGCTGCCCGGCCTCGACGGGCGGGAGCGGGAGATACTCCGGATGCGCTTCGGCGAGGAGATGACGCAGTCCCGGATCGGGGAGGAGCTGGGCATCTCCCAGATGCACGTCTCCCGGCTGCTCAGCCGTACGCTCGCCAAACTCCGCGGGCACCTGCTCACCGAGCAGTGACCCCGGCCGCGGTGCGGGAGAGGTACCGGTTCCATGATGTCGGCCCCCACCGCCCTGATTGCACCCCATCCTGGGAGGGCACTGGTCCGGCGTGTGGGTGAGCGGGGTGACGGAGTGAGGGAAGCGACGGCGGGTGCGGAGGTGTTCACACACCCGGCGCTGTTCTACCGCGACCAGTTCGAGTACCTGTCGGCCAACGTGGCGTTCGTCCGGGCCGGGCTGGAGGCCGGGGACCCGGTCGCGGTGGCCGTCCCCGAGGACAACCTGAAGCTGTTGCGTGGGGAACTCGGCAAGGACGGGTCGGGCGTGACGTTCGTGGACATGCAGCAGGCCGGGCGCAACCCGGGCAGAATCATCCCCCGGGTGCTGCTGGCCTTCGCCGACGCCCACCCCGGCCGGCACGTCCGCCTCATCGGCGAACCGATCTGGGCCGGCCGCTCGCCCACCGAGTACCCCGCCTGCGCCCAGCACGAGGCCCTGATCAACCACGCGTTCACCGGCCGCCGGGTCACCATCCTGTGCCCGTACGACGCGTCCCGGCTCGCCCCCCACGTGCTGACGGACGCCCACGCCACCCACCCCGTCGTCATCAGCGGCGGGGTGGAGCTCGTCAGCGGGTCCTACGCACCGGACGGGGTCATCGCCGCGTACAACGAGCCGCTGCCGGGCCCGCCCGACGAGCCGGTGTTCTCGTTCTCCTTCGACGGCGACCTCCTTCCCGACGCCCGCCACCTCGTCCTCGAACGCGCCGTCGCGCTGGGCCTGGCGCCCGGCCGCCGCGACGACTTCGCCCTGGCCGTCGCCGAGCTGACGACGAACAGCGTCCTGCACGGCGGCGGCCGCGGCACCGTGCGGATCTGGGCCGATGCGGAGCACGTCGTGTGGGAGGTCGAGGACCGCGGCCACATCGGCGACCCGCTGGCCGGCCGGTGCCCGCCCCCACCGGACCGGCCGGGCGGCCGCGGCCTGCTCCTGGTGCACTTCCTCAGCGACCTCGTCCGCACCCACACCGTGCCCGGCTCCACCACCACGCGCTGCTACCTGCGGCGCTGACGTGCACGCGCGCCGGGCCGGGGCCCCGCCCGCGCCGCTGGCTACGATGCGGCCATGACGCCCTTCCTCGTCCGGCACGACTGCCGGTTGTCCGCCGACGAGGCGTGGCGGCGGCTGACCGACTGGGCGCGCCACGCGGACCATGTGCCGCTCACCCGCATCGTCGTGACGACGACACCGCCGACGGGCGTGGGGACGCGCTTCGTGGCGCGGACCGGGGCGGGCCGGGCGGTCGTCGACGACGTCATGGAGGTCGTGCGCTGGCAACCGCCCTCCGGCGCCAGTCCCGGCCGCTGCCGACTGGAGAAACGCGGTGCGGTGATCACCGGCTGGGCCGAACTGGAGGTGGGCCCGCGCGACGCGGGCCCCCGGGCGGCGGGCTCGTACGTCGTCTGGCGGGAGGCGCTGCGCGTCAAGGGGCAGCCGCGCCTGGCCGACCCCCTGATGAATCGGTGCGGCCGCCTGGTCTTCGGCCGCGTGGTGCGGCGCCTGCTGGGCGAGTGAGACGGGCGCGCCGGGGCGGGGGGGGGTGCGCAGGATGGCGTGAAAAGGGGGCGGCGGCGGAGCCGGCGGGCGTGTAGACGGGTCACCGACGGAAGCTCTCCGACGGGTTGAGGTGGCTACGTGAGAACCACGAGGTTTCCGACCGTTCCGTTCGTCCTGGGGCTGGCGCTGACCGCCGTGGCGGTCGCCGGGCCCGCGTCCGCGTCCGCGCCCGTATCCGCGTCGGCACCGGCGACCGTGCCCGCGGGAGAGGTGGTGCTGACGAACAAGGACCACGGCCGGACCGTGACGGTGAACAGCGGTGACGTCGTGACGGTCCGGCTCGCCGGGATCCGTGTCCCGGGGGCGACGTGGGTGTGGGGCAATCCGGTGACCGGCGACTTCTGGGTGCTCCTGCCGACCGGTTCCTCGGCGTCGCCGGACGGAGGCGTCACCGCGGACTTCCGGGCCGGGGAAGCCGGGACGACGACCGTCGACACCTACAGCAGGTGCGTTCCGGACGGCGGTCGCGTCTGTGCCCAGGTCATCGTCCCCTGGAAGGTCACGGTCGTCGTGAAGTGACCGGGGGTGCGGGCACCGGGGCCGGCCGGCCGTCCGCCGACGGGTCGTGGGCCGCCGCGTTGTACCGCAGGAGGTAGTCGGCGAAACGGCCGAGGTCGTCCTCGTTCCAGTCGGCGAGCCGCTCCTGGAAGGCCGCCAGCCGGCTGGCGGCGACCTCGGCCAGCGTCTCGGCACCCGCGGCCGTCAGGTGCAGCACCTGCACGCGCTGGTCGTCCGGGTCGACGCGGCGTTCGACCAGACCGAGGCGCTGCAGCGTGGCGACCTGGCGGCTGACCGTGGACTTGTCGAGCAGGTAGTGGGCGGCGAGGTCCGTCGCCCGGCAGCCCTGCTGGTCCTCCAGGTGGGCGAGCAGGGTGAAGGAGACGAGCGAGAGCTCGGGGTGCATGCGGGCGGCGGTGGCGCGGGCGCGCCGGGCGAACGCGGTCAGCTCGCGCTGGATGGTCGCCACGGATTCGTCACGGTGGGCCACGGGAGTTCCTCTCAAGGTCGTAGTTGTATAGTACAACCTCATGGGTGGGTTGTATTTGCCAACCATCGTGGTGGCGCGTACCGCCCGGCCCTTGACCACATCCTCTGCCCCCACCCCCTGCCCCACCGCCGACCTCCCGAGGAAACGCCGATGAGAAGCACGACCGGCGGCGCACTGCGTCACGTACTCGCCCACCTGCTCACCCCCCTCCTGATGTGCATCGGCATGGGCCTGGCCTACCTGGGCGCCTTCGCCCACCCGGCCCCGCACGACATGCCCGTCGCCGTCGTCGGGCAGGGAGCGGACGCCCGGGCCCTGGCCCGGACGATCGAGGACAAGGCCGGAGACCGTCTGGTGGTGCGGACGGTCGCCGACCGCACCGAGGCGATACGACAGCTCAAGGAACAGGACGTCTTCGGCGCCTACGTCCCCGACCGGCGCTCGCCCGAGCTGCTGATCGCCTCCGCCGGGTCGGACACCTCCGCCATGGCGGTCCAGAAGGTCTTCACGCCCGTCGCCCTGCACCAGGGCAGCCCGCTGAAGGTCACCGACGTCGTCCCGCCGGCCGAGGGCGACCCCACCGGCCAGGGCATCTTCTTCCTGCTCGTCGCGCTGAGCATCGGCTCGTACGCCTCCGTCGCCGTGATCGGCGGCGCGGGCGGGGCGCTGGCCATGCGGGCGCGTGTGACGTTGGCCGCAGCGATGTCGCTGGTGGTGAGCGTGATCGGCGTGGTCTTCGCCGGACCGGTCTTCCACCTGGTCGACCGGGGGCTGGCGGGGCTGTGGACGATGGCGTGGATCTACTCGGCGGGCATCCTGCTCGTCGGCACCGGGCTGCACACGTTCCTCAGGCGCTGGACCACGCTGGGCGTGATGGTGCTGTTCGTCATGCTGAACTTCACCACCGCCGGTGGCGTGTACCGGCCCGAGCTGCAGAACGGCTTCTTCGCGGCCCTGCACTCCTTCTGGAACGGCGCCGGCTTCGTCGAGGGCACGCGCAGCCTCGTCTACTTCGACGGCACGGGGCTCGGGCGGCACGTGTGGACGCTGGTGGCGTGGCTGGCCGCCGGTGTCGTCACGGTCGCCGTCGCCGCGGCCGTCGAGGCCCGGCGCGGCACGCCGGCGCCGGCAGTTCCCGCCCCCGCGGCGGAGGAGGAGATGGAGGAGGCGGTCGGGGTGTGACCCGGCCGACACGCCCGCCCGCCGGGCCGTTGCCCGGCGGGC